>NZ_JBSFQF010000004.1:0-274802 GCF_053588575.1 Gordonia sp. NPDC003429 | reverse complement strand
GAACGACCGCAAACACCCCTTCGTGTGGACGAAACCGGTCGAGGAGATTCTCAAGAAAGCTCAACCGAAAACCAACTAACGAAACGCGACACTAGGAGGTTGCGGTCAGATCGAATCCGATGAACTCGGCCGCGTCCTCGGGGCTGGCGAACAGGATGGTGCGGTCGTCGAGATGCACCATCCGTCCGTAGTGGGTGGAACTGATCTCCTCGAAGACCGATCCGTCGAAATCCTGGCCGAGGGCGTCGGTGAGTTCGTCGTAGTCGAAGTCGAGGCGGTTGACACCGTCGACCCGGATCATCGACGGGTACTCGGTGAGGGTGACGCCCTCCTTGTCGCCCATCACGTCGGCGACCACACGTCCGATGGGTGTGTTCATCAGCGTGACGCCGCACATGTTGGAGAACTCGGTCTGCGCGCCGAATTGCATGCCGTCAGATTGCAAGGTGCTCACTGGTTCAACTCCTCGGGGATATCGACTTCGATGTCCGACAGCACGTCGGCGAACTTGGTCTTCGCGGCCGACAGACTCGCGGAGAACGTGACCGACTTGTCGGCCGGCTGCGACCAGATCGGCTGCAGGGTGTGCGCGGCGTCGAGGCAGCGTGGCACCCATTCGGCCATCCAGTCGGCGGCCAGTTTGCGGTTGTCGATCGCGAATTTCTCGTCCCGGCACAGCATCTGGAACAGCGACCGCGTGTAGTTGAGGTCGCGGGCGTAGTCGTACTCGCCGGTGCCGACGATCGTCGGGGTGATGTAGTCGCCGTTGCGGGCGGCCACCTGCATCACCAGTTCGCTGCGGAACAACGACCCGATGAGCTGTTCGAACACGATGTTCGTCACGAACAACAGTTGTGCCCAGTCGCCGATCGCGGTGATCCGCTCGAGCGTCTCACGCACTCCCTGCCACTCCGGTGCCGACTGCCAGACCTCCTTGTGGACCGATCCGTCGAACCGCTCCTCGGCCTCGGACAGGTCGAGGTTGAACAACGCCAGATCCTGCGCGAAACGCAGTTTGTGGGCCGCGGTGACGGCGACCGCGTTGTTGATCATGTTCGTCGGTGCCGACCGCTGGATGGAGGTGAACACGTGCAACCCCATCCCGCTCTCGGCGTGCATCCACGCACCCAGGTTGCGTTCGATGAAGGTGAGCCAGGCCGAGTTCCAGCCGTCGTAGGCGCGAGCGCGCTTGGCATTCTGCAGACACAGATCCACCTGGTGCACCACCGCGGAGTTGTTGCGGTAGATGGTCTGTTCCCACTCCTCGTTGGGATCGAGGAAGGCGTGCCAGTTGCTCGAGCGGGCCACCGTCCACTCCTGCGGGTATCCGCCGGGTCCGTTGCCGAATCCGTAGATCCATCCCTGCGTGAGATGGCGTTCGGGATCGGGCTGGACGTCGACGGTGACGTCCTCGTAGGTGGTGGCGCGCTTCTTGGCCGGCTGATAGTAGTTGTACTTCCGGCTGCGGCTGCTGGGGAACTCCTTGGCGCCTGCCTCTGCGTCCGTGAACTCGATGGTGGGGAAGCTGCGTTCCCGTGGTTGTGCTGGTGCGGACATACCTTTCGTTCCTGTCGTTCTGGCCTGACTTCTCAGTCAAATGCCGGGCTGGTGAACTTGTCGTAGAAGATCTGGTCTCTGGGCATCGCGTGCTGGTCGGCGAGCGCGAGCGCGGCGTCGACCATCGGTGGGGGGCCGCAGAAATACACCTCCGTTCGGGCCAGGTCTGATTCGTTGCCGTTGACGATGTCGGTGACGTTGCCGGCGGCCACGGTCACCCCCTCGGGAGCGTCCGTGGTCGATTCCGACAGGCACGCCGTGAACGAGAAGTCGGCGATCTTCTCTCCGAGAGAAGCGATCTCGTCGAGATAGAACAGATCACCGGCAGTTCGGGCGCCGTAGTAGAAGCGCACCGGACGATTGATCTGCTCCTCGGCGATGTGCCGCAGCAGCGACAGCAGGGGCGCCATGCCGGCGCCGCCGCCGATGCACACGATCGGCAGCACGTGTCCGTTGCGCAGCGAGCACGATCCGTACGGACCGTTGATCATGATCTCGTCGCCGGGTGACAGTCCGCCGTCCTCGAGCATCCCCGCGAACCTGCCGCCGGGATACTTCTTGATGAGGAACTCGAGGCGGTCGGGGGTGCTCTGCGTGGTGGCGATCGAGAACGACCGCGTCTCGTCGGTTCCCGGGATGGTCAGATCGACGTACTGGCCGGGTTTGAACTCGAACGTCTCGGGTTCGACGACGTCGAGTCGTAGCGACACGATGTCCTTGGTCATCGGTTCGATGCCCGCCACCCGGGTACGGACGTCCTGGATCGGTGCCCCGCCGAGAAGCTCGTCCTCGTCGAAGTTGAGCAACTCGATCTCGCAGTCGCTGTAGGCGTAGGTGCGGCACAGCAGTACGTAGCCCTCGGCCTCCTCGGCCTCGTTGCAGGCGAAGGTCGAGTAGTCGTCCATCTGCACGTCGCCGTCGAGCATGTACGACTTGCACGCCGAACACCGGCCCTCCCGGCATCCGTGCATGAGGTGGATGCCCTGCCGGAACGCGGCGTCGAGGATCGTCTCGTCCTCCGTGACCTCCATCTCGATGTCGACGGGAGCAAAGTTGATGCGGTGAATGTCGGCCAAGGCGATCTCCTGGGCTGGACCGCCCCGCCGGCCGAGGTGACTCGACCGGCGGGTCGGCTGGATGCGGACGTGTGGGATCGGACCGATCAGACGGTCACGGCCCCGTTCTTGTTGGCCATGTACGCGGCGATGTGCTCCGTGCGTTCGGTGTCGCTCATCTCGTTCAGCAACACGTTGGGGCTGCCGAACTGGATGCCACGCACATCGTCGAGCGTCCACATCTTCTTGGGATCGAGATCCAGATGTGGCTGCGGGATCAGGGTCTTGCCGTCATCGCGGACATAGCCGAGATCCTTGATGATGTCGGCGAGATCCTTGCCGTGGTGCAGCGTCTCCCATTCGCGGAATCCGGTGAGGCGCCCCATGTTCGGGGTGGGACGTCCCTCGTATTCGGGGCGGAAGGCCACCTTGTCGGTCCACGCGCAGGTTTCCGAGCAGTAGGTGCGCCACTGGCCGTCGACCTTGTCGGTCACCATGTCCTCACGGATCAGACACGGCACCATGCAGGTCCAGCAGCGGTGCGGGTACTCGTAGTCGACGTCCTCGAAGGCGATCGGCTTGTTCTTGCCGGGGTAGGCCAGCCGGTTGTAGTTCTCCCACCACTTGCCGAACTTGTTGTACCAGCCGGGGTACTTCTGCTCGAACCACTCGAAGTCCTTGTCGGTCATGGCGTCGATGCGCCAGTAGTTGACCGGCCAGCCGGTGGCGAAGAAGCGGGCCACCTCGTGCACGTAGTGCTTGTTGACGATCCGGTTCCACGCCTCCTCGACCAGGTCGTGCGGGATCGTCAGGCCGTACTTCTCCAGCGGCAACAGGTAGCTGCGGTAGTAGTCGTCGTAGATCCAGCGCCGCCACATCTCGGCGTAGCTCTCCCGGTCCTTGCGGCGGTCCTTGGTGCCGTACTCGATGAACGTGCCGATCGCGGCGTCCACCACGCAGTGGTTGTTCCACCACGCGTAGCGCAGGTCGCGTTCGAGCAGCGGCCGGTTGCGTTCGTCGGCCAAGGCCATCAGCAGGATGGAGTAGCCGTTGGAGATGTGGCGCGACTCGTCGGACTGCACCGAGTGGAACACCGTCGGCAGCAGGTAGTCGCCGTTGGCGGCCGCCTCGTCGGGCATCGCGACGAACAGGGTGTTGGTGAACGCGGTCTCGGCCACCACGGTCAGGTAGATGTTGGCCGCGGTGATCGCGTCGCCGGTGATGAATCCCTCACCGAACTGGCGGCCGATGGTGCCCGCGTAGTTGTTCGCGAACGCCTTCTCGGTGATGTCGAACCCCGCCGGGTCGATGTAGTTGTTCATGTACAGCTTTTTGAGGTTCATCTGGATCGTCGAGTGCCGCACCTCGTCGATCATCTGCACCGCGAGCCCGTTGTGGATCTCCGGGTTGGGCACGGCGTCGATGGCCATCGGCATGGCGCGGGCCGCCGAGATCTCCGGGAACGGGATGATCGACAAGAAGAGTTTCTGCCATTCCAGCCAGCGCTCCTGCACCTGCCGGAACATGTTGCCGCGGATGGCGCCGTCCATGGCGCCGAACACGCGGTTGTCCTTCTCCTCCTCCATCGGGAAGTAGGACCGCATGATCTGCTTGAGAGGGTCCTTCTTGGGTGCCTTCTCGAACGTGTAGTCGGTTCCGAAACGGGTTGCCGGGGTGGCAAAGGTGGGCTCCCACGACAGCTCGGTGATCTTCGCATGGGCTTTGGTCAAGCTCTGCCTGCTCAATGTGCGCCTCCTCGTATAGAAGGCCGACGACATGCCGGCCTGCTGGGCTGGAGCGCCTTCGATACAACATGGTGATCCACGCCACATCCGTCTCACTGTGAGACGAGCGGCATGTTTGCTGATCTGCATAGGGCATTTCGGCCCATCTCGAGGCGCTGCTTCCGGGTGCTGGCGGAGAATCCGGGCGCTGCAGCGTCCGGATTCTCCGGCACCACCCAGGTTGTGAACGCGCCGGCGTGACAAGGGTGATTGTCGGAACCGAGGCGCCGGGCGCCGCGTCCAAGGCGGCATGCCGAACTACCCGACCGACGACCACGGACTCATCCACCGCGCGGAGGTAATCGCCGTCGGGTTCACCGACGACGATCTGCGCAGATCGCTCCGGGAAGGAGACATCGTGCGGATCACGCGCGGGGTCTACGTCGTCGGGGCCACGCGTAGCCGCCGCGAATGGCACCGCGTGCGCGCCCTTGCCGCCGTGTCGACGAGCACAATCTCGTTCCCGCTGAGTCATCAGTCGGCGGCCGTGCTGCACGGCATCGAGATGCTGATGCCCGATTTCCGGCGGGTGCACACCGTGGCCACCACGGGCAAGGGCTACCGAACCGCAATGCAACACTGCCACGGCGGAGATGTCGACGATGCCGACATCGTCCGTATCCGGGGCGTCGCGGTCACATCCGTCGAACGCACCGCCGTCGACGTGGCCTGCGCCGCCTCGGGTTTCGCGCAGGCGCTCGCCGTCTTCGACTCCGCGCTGCGGCACGGTGCGGATCGCTCGGCGATGGCGTCGATGCTGACCAGCCGACGTCGCGGCGTTGCCATGGCGCGGCGCGCGTTGCACTTCGCCGACGCCGGGGCCGAGAATCCCGGTGAATCATGGAGTCGCGCAGAGATTATCGAGGCCGGACTACCGGTGGCGCGCCTGCAACACGACTTCTATGACGGTGATCAGCACGTGGCCCGTTCGGATTTCGATTGGCAGGGACGCTCGTCGGCGAGTTCGACGGTCTGGTCAACTACCAGAAGCTGCTGCGGCCCGGTGAGGACGTGACCGAGGTGGTGCTGCGGGAGAAGGCGCGTGAGGATCACCTCCGCAGCATGGGCGTCATGGTGGTCCGCTGGACGTGGAAAGACCTAAAGGCCGGACGTGTGGCCGGCCTCGTGCGGCAGTGGTTGGTGACACTGAACCTGCTGGCCGCGTAGACGTCGCGGTCCCCGCGAGGTGCGGTATCGGAGGAGTTGGGTGGTGCTGGAGAATCCGGGTGCTGCAGCATCCGGGTTCTCCAGCACCACCCGAATTCAGCCGGCTCGCAGGGCGCGGTAGACGGCCGTCTCGAAGTCCAGGTAGCGCGCCAGCGCGGTCGGGTCGAAGAACGGGAAGAGTTGGGTGGCCCAGAAACCGCCGATGCCGTTGTGCCGGTCGATCCAGAAGTACAGATTGGCCAGGCCGGCCCAGCCCAGTGACCCGGCGGGCCGACCGGTGGGTGCGTCGGCCTCGTTGATCAGGAAACCCAGGCCCCAACTCTTCGGCACACCGGGAAAGAAGTCGACGTCGTGAGAGAGTTTCGGTTTCACCCCGGGTAGCACGGTGACGGTCAGCGGCCCGATCTGGTCGCGGGTGGCGGCGGCGACGGTGCCGGCGCGCAGGATCTGCTCGCCGGAGTCGGCGCGACCGTCGTTGAGCCACATCCGGATGAAGGCCAGGTAGTCGCCGACGGTGGAGTAGAGGCCCTGCCCGCCCATGTGGATCTGCGGGTCGTCGGGAAGGGCGAAGCGTGGATTGGCACGCAGAGAGCCGTCGGGGTTGCGGTGATACATCGTCGCCGTGCGTGTGCGCATGTCGACGGTGCGGGTGAATCCGGTGTCGCGCATACCCAGTGGACGCAGAAGGCGTTCGGCGAGTACCTCGCCGAGTCGTTGGCCGGTAACGGCCTCCACCACCAGTCCGGCCCAGTCGACGCCCGACCCGTACCGCCATTCGGTTCCCGGATCGAAGAGCAGCGGCGTGGTGAGTGCGGGCAGTGTTGCGGTGGCGATGTCGGGCAACTGCTGCTCGCGGAACAGGCGCAGATAGGTCTCGTCGAAGAAGTCGTATCCGAATCCGGCAGTGTGCGTGAGCAATTCGCGGGTCGTCGGAGATCGGCGTGCGGGCCGCAGTCGCGGGGTGCCGTCGGCGTCGAATCCCTCGATCACTTGTGGGTTGGCGAGGCGGGGTTCGTACTCGCTCGCCGGTGCATCGAGGTCGAGAAGTCCGTCGTCGACCACACTCAGTGCGGCGGCGGTGGTGAGTGGTTTGGTGGCCGAGAAGATCGCGAACACCGTGTCGTCGGTAACCGGATCGGAGCCGGGCGCCGTCGCGTGTACCCGCATGAGGGTCTTTGTGGCGTCGGTGACCCCGGCGACCACGCCGGGTAGTGCCGGTGCCTCGGTCATCTTGTCCTGCAGTGACTTTCGTACGCCGTCACGCAGTGCGTGCACGTCGAATGCCGACGGCATCACCGGGCCACGCCCAGCGACGCGACGAACTCACCCAGACGTTCGATGCCCAGCGTGAGGTCCGCGGTGGAGGCGGCATAGGACAGCCGCACGTATCGGTCGGCGCCGTCGACCCCGAAGTCTTTTCCGGGGGTCAGCGCCACGCGCGCCTCCGACAGGGCGCGTTCGCAGAACTCCCACGACGACAAGCCCGTCGACCCGACGTCGATGTACACGTAGAAGGCGCCGTCGGGGGTCACCGGAACGTCGAGGCCGATGGCGGCGAGGCCGTCGAGCACCTGCACGCGGCGCCGCGTGAACTCGCGTCTGCGTTCCTCGGTGACCGCGAGCGACTCCGGGTCGAAGCAGGTGAGCGCCGCGTACTGCGCCGGCGTCGGCGGGCAGACGTAGAAGTTCTGGGCCAATCGTTCGACGGGTTCGACGAGTTTGTCGGGCAGGATGCACCAGCCCAGACGCCATCCGGTCATCCCGAAGTATTTGGAGAAGCTGTTGATCACCACTACGTCGGAGGCCAGTGACGGTTCGGCGAGCACGCTGCGTGGCGGGCGACCGTCGGGTTCCGGGTCGGACAGACCCAGGTAGATCTCGTCGACCACATTCCACCCGCCGCGCGACCCAACCCGCCGGCACATGTCGGTGAGGTCGTCGAACCGCATCGACGTCCCGGTCGGATTCGACGGCGACGCCACGATCACACCCCGGGTGTCCGGCCTCCAGAACTCGTCGACCAGATCCGGGGTGAGTTGAAATCGGTCGGCCGCGGTGGTGGGCACCAGCGACACCGACGCCCCGAAACTCTCCGCGAACTGCCGGTTACACGGGTACGAGGGATCACCGATGAGGACGCCGTCACCGGGGTCGATGAGCGCCGCGCACGCCAGTAGCAACGCGGCGGAGGCGCCGGCGGTGACCGCCACGTTCGCGGCGTCCACCTCGGCCCGAAAATGGTGACGGTAGAAGTCGGCGATCGCCGACCGCAGGTCGGGCAGGCCCAGCGCGGACGTGTAGGCCATCGGGCGGCCGTCGGCGATCTCGCGAATCCGGGACAAGAACTGTGGTGGCGCGCCGAAGTCGGGTTCACCGATGTTGAGGCGCACCACGCGGTGCCCTTCGGCCTCGACGGCGGCCGCGTTCTTCGCGAATTCCATCGCGTAGAACGGGGCCACCCGCTGTGCGCGCCGCGAGATCTTCATCCCCCCATTCTGCGCGGCGCGCCTCTCCTCAGTTCGCGGGCACCGAGTTGAAGGTGTCCGGGTCGGGGCCGCGGCGCTCGTCCTTGTTGAGGCCGTCGATCGCGGCCATGTCCTCGGGGGAGAGTTCGAAGTCGAAGATGGCGAAATTCTCCTCCACGCGCTTGCGGGTCACCGACTTCGGGAAGATGATGTCGCCGCGCTGGATGTGCCACCGCAGGGTGACCTGGGCGGTCGACCGCCCCTTCTCGGTGGCGATCTTCTGTAGCACCGGATCACCGAGAACGTCCCCCTGGGCGATGGGCGACCACGCTTCGGTGGCGATGCCGTGATCGGCATTGAACGCCCGTACCTTGGTCTGGGTGAGGTAGGGGTGCACCTCGATCTGGTTGACCGCGGGCACCACCTCGGTCTCGGCGAGCAACCGCTCGAGGTGATGCGGCTGGAAATTGGAGACGCCGATCGCCCGGGCCTTGCCGTCGGCGTAGATCTTCTCCATCGCCTTCCAGGTCTCGACGAAATCGCCCACCTCGGGCAGCGGCCAGTGGATCAGGAACAGATCCACCGCGTCCACGCCGAGCGCCGACAGCGTGCCGTCGGTGGCCGTGAGCGCGTCGTCGTAGGCGTGGAAGGAGTTGTTCAGCTTGGAGGTGATGAACACCTCGTCGCGGGGCAGGCCCGAGGCACGGACGGCCTCGCCGACCTCCTTCTCGTTGCCGTACATCTCCGCGGTGTCGATGTGGCGGTAGCCGACCTCGAGTGCCATGGTGGTGGCCTCGACCGTGTCGGCGGGGTCGATCTGGAAGACACCGAATCCGAGCTGCGGAATCTGTACCCCGTTGTTGAGGGTGATGAATGGGACTGTCATGACATACCTTTCACTTCGATGTCGGTGGACGGACGGATCTCGTGCCGACGCCGGGTGGCGCCGGTGTTCAGGCAACGATGACGAGCTTGCCCCGCTGGTGGGATTCGAGAACGTCGTGCAGTGCCTGACCTGCCTGGTCGAGCGAGTAGGTGGCCGCGACGTCGGTGACGATCGCTCCTGACGCTGCGTCACCGATCAGGGGTTCGATCGCGGCGGCGCGGTTCTCCTTGCTCTGCGGTTTCTGGCCGTCGACCACGACGATGCCGTCGTCGGCGCGGCCGAACGCGGCGATGCTCACGATGCGGCTGTGGTCGGCGACCAGTTCGAGGGACACATCGATCGCCTCGTCGGTGCCCACCGTGTCGATCGCGGCGGTGATCGCGCCGGGCGCGGCCGCCCGCACGCGGTCGGCGAGGCCCTCACCGTAGGTCACCGGGATGGCGCCGAGTGCCCGGAGGTGATCGTGGTTGACCTCGGCGGCGGTGGCGATCACGGTGGCGCCGCGGCGCGCCGCGAGTTGCACGGCGATCGAGCCGACCGATCCGGCGCCGCCGTGGATCAGGACGGTGTCCGAACCGGTGACACCGGCGGTGGCGATGGTGTCCGCGGCGGTGACCCCCACCAGCAGCAGCCCGGCGGCGTGCTCGTCGTCGAGTTCTGCCGGTTTGTGATGGACCGAACCACTGTCGACGACGACGTGGTCGGCGTAGGCGCCGGAAATCGGGTAGGCGATCACCGCGTCGCCGGGGGAGAAGGGCTGCTCGGCGCCGTCGACGGGGTCGCCGACAGCGCGGACGACGCCGGCGAGTTCGGAGCCCACGGGGCGCGGGAGCACGGACTCGTCGGTGCCCATGGAGCCGTTGACGACCTTCGCGTCGAACGGATTGACGCCGATCGCCCGGACGTCGATGACGACCTGCCCGGGGTCGGGTAGCGGCAGTTCGGTCTTGACCACCTCGACCACGTCGATCGGGTCTCCGTAGGCGGTGGCCACCACTTGACGGGCGGTGACAGCGGCGGAGGTGATGTCGAGGGTGTTCTCGTTCGTCGGGGTGGTGCTCGAGTTCTCGGCCATGTTCGGTTCAAGGCGACCCGCCCCCGGCGGTATTCCGGCAATCGTGGAATCGATTCCACCAAGATTGGTAACTTATGGGTTACCATTAGGTTGTGGGTGACGTGTTCGATGCTCTCGCCGACGAGGTTCGCAGGCAGATTCTGCGAGACCTTCGCGACGGACCGCTGCGGGTGGTCGATCTCACTCGGCGGATTCGCGACGTCCATCCGATCTCGCGGCCCGCGGTGAGCAGGCATCTGCGTGTGCTCGCCGAGGCGGGTCTGGTGGTCGGCGACGACCGCGGCAGGGAACGGCACTACCGACTCGACAGCGGTCCGTTGGACTCGGTGACGGCGTTCGTCGGTCAGCTGCGCACGCGTGCCTCGGGCACGAAGCCACCGATCACCGCGGCCATGCTCGACGCGCTCGGCACCGAGGTTCATCGGGCACGACGAGATCGCCGCGCGCCACCGGCTCCCGGGGACCGCTCAACGCCGCATGACGCACGAGAGGACACCGCATGACGCACAACCCCAGTGGCGAACATCGCAGAATCGGCGACGCGGACGCAGTGGTGCTGCACCGCACGTATCGGGCCGGTATCGACGACGTCTGGGCAGCGGTCACCGAGTCGGATCGGCTGGCTCGATGGTTCGGTACGTATGCCGGTGACCCGGCGTCCGGCGCGGTCGACGTGACGATGACCGCGGAGGGCGACGACGTGGAGCCCTCGCGCTGGATGATCGCGGACTGTGTGCCACCGCGCCTACTCGGCGTGGTGAGCGACGGCGGCACCGGCTGGCATCTCGTGCTCGAACTCGTCGAGGTCGACGGCGGCACCGCGTTGTCGTTGACGCAGTTCATCGACGACCCGGGAATCGTCGAAAGCGTGGGTCCCGGTTGGGAGTACTACCTCGACCGGCTCGGCGCGGCGCTGGCCGGTACCGACCCGGGTGCCGTCGACTTCGACGACTACTACCCGGGGCAGGCCGCGTTCTACGCGCGGCTGATCCCGCACGCGGATGGCCCGGCGTGGTGACGTCTCAGGTGCGGAACCATGCCTCCGGGTTGTCGGCGAGGGCCTTCTCGATGCGCAGCCGCGAGGTGTCGGCGAGATCGGCGGGAAGCGAGTCGGGGGTGAACCACGCGACGTCGGTGTTCTCGTCGTCGGCCACCCGTGGTTCGCCGCCGAGGTGGCGTGCGAGGAAGCACACGTCGAGGTAGCGGGTCTGGTCGCCGTTGGGGTAGGTGATGAGCGGTGTCACGTCCACGCTGGTGAGCCGCACGATCTCGGCGTCGATGCCGGTCTCCTCGCCGATCTCGCGCCGGATGGCGCGCGCCGGCTCCTCGCCCGGTTCGAGTACCCCGGACACCACTGCCCACTCGCCGGTGTCGGCGCGGCGCGTGAGCAGAATGCGCCCGGCATCGTCGCGCACCACCGCACTCACCCCCGACAACCACAGCGGCCGATGGCCGATATGAGCGCGCAGATCGGTGATGAACCCGGGAATCGGCATGGCTGCCATCATGCCGTCCGACGCGGTGGGCCACAGGGCGAGGCGGGCCGTCCCGCCGTGGCAAGCGGGGTGGCAAAATCGCATCCGGATGATCTGTGGGACGCGACGTGAGGAGCGGAGATGCGGAACGTGGGAGTCTGGGTGGTGCTGGTCGGCATCGGAGCGGTCGGCGTGATCTGGGCGATCGTCGACATCGTCAACAAGGGCTGGTCGCAGGTACCGGGCAGCACGTGGCTATGCGGCGCGCTCGGGCTGATACTCGCGGTCGGCGCCCTCTACCGCGAGTTCGGCGGTCAGCCTCTCGTGACCGTCGACCACGAGAACATCGCCGAGGAATACGAAGCCCAGAAGCGTGCCGACGGCCTGGAGGCGAACTGGATCACCAAACCCGGCTTCGAAGACGGTCAAACGGCCGCCGCCGAGGGCATCGAGCCCCCTGACCAGCGTTGACGACGGAACTCTGAGCAAAGTCACAGCGCAGCGTGCGCCTGTCGATCCGGTTTTGTCGGTGCCGGGTGTTTGACTGAGAACAACAGTCAACCCACGCTCCGGCGACGCGTTGAAGCCGAGCTCGGAGCCGACGACAGGGAGATGCCGGTGAGCACGCCACAAGTCCCGCACGACGCGTCCACCCCATGCACCGACTGGGACGACATGTCCGAATGGCTGCACCGCGAGCTGTCCACGATGCCGCGGGGTGCGTTGCTCGACATCGGCCCCGCCGAGTACGACCCGATCGTTTATGGCGACGACGTCTGCTGCGCACAGATCCAGGTGCTGCGCGGGCGCACCCTGCTCATCCGGCTGTCCACCACGCTGATGGATGCTCCGACGGCGCTGTCGGGCTACTCGGTTCCCCGCGTGGTGCTCGACCGGTGGCATCACGACGACCGATTCGACGACTGCACCCATGGTTACCTGATGACACGTTCGGCGAGTCTGGTCGCCGGCATCTGCGTCGGATGGTTCCGCGACCGCTGCGATTCGCCGGCGCCGAATGTGCTCGGCTACTCCTATCGCGCTCCGAGCCGCGGGGCGCCACCCTCGGACGGGCTGGGCGGCAGTCTGGGGGAGAGCCCTGATCTTTTCCCTGAGTCACCCCAGAAATAGGCCGCGAACAGGTGATTTCGTGTCGATCCGGGTTCAGGATGGGGTCATGGCAACAACACAGGGAGACACCGACATGACCACTCCGCACACATCCGGGGACCCGCAGAAACCCAACGGTTCGGGACTCGGCTTCTGGAAGATCCTCGGCATCATCGTGGTCGCGCTCCTGGCGCTTGCGATGATCGGCCCGCTCCTCAAGGGACTCTTCTGGGTTGCGCTGATCGCACTGGCCGGATACGGCGGCTACATGCTCTACCGGTCGTCGCGATCGTCGTCGGGTAGCTGACGAACAGAGACGCACAGCAACGCGCCGGGACCGGAGGGCGGCGCATCGGAGTCCATCACCCATCCGCCCCCGATCTCGCGTGCGGCGCGCACGTCCACCACCGTTCCGTCCAGTCGACCGCGAGGCTCGGCGATACCCGGAACGGTCAGGCGTTCGTCGTCGAGATCGAGGATGACTCGCGCGCCGACGGCAGGGACCCCGGACCCGAATGCGACCGGCGGCCCGATGACGTCCACGACCTCGTCGGAGAGGGATATCCGGCGGCGCATCGACTCGGTTGGCCGCGGTGTTCGAGATCGGGGCGGCGTGTAGCCGGTGATCCGCAGATCCACGACGGTTGCACCGTGCACTCGCGTCCAGTGCGGGTCCGACGGTTCGTCACATCTCGACGCCTCGCATCCCGACTCGTCCCATCGCGGGTCATCACCGGCACGCATCACCTGGCATCGGGTTTCGGTCCCCGGCACCGCAACGTACTGCCCGCGCACCCGGCGGACACAGTGAGACGTCGTCCACACCGCCTCGACGATCCCACGGACGGCGGGTGCCCGATCGTGATCGGTGTGCCATGAGAGGCCCAATGCCAACGGCACCGACAAGGGATCGCCGCAGTGCGGGCTCAGGTAGGCCGAAACCGAACCCGTGCGGACCAGACCGTCCTCGGTGTCCCAGCCGAGGACCGGCACTGCCCGCCAGGAGTCGCCCACGTCCCCGAGTGGGTACGCCGACAGCGTCCCCGACAGCTCCGCGCCGGTGGCCGGAACCGTTCCGCAACAACCGAATTCCGATTCGGCCACGGAGACGCGGATCGTGCTGCCGACCGGCTCGGCGGCCGTCACGACGGCTCCATCAGCAGGCGGATGAACACGGTGTCGCCCTCGAGGTCGGTGGCCGGGGTGTGCGGCGTCACTGTGGCGAGCGCCGACCAGCCGGCCCCGGAAACCCGAATCCGACTGACCTGCAGCGCCTTTCCCCTGACGACTCCGGTTGCCGCCGAACTCGACCCGTCCACGTCGATGCGCGGGTCGTCGAGGTCGACGGTCATCGTCGACCCCTCGCCCGGGAGCAACTCGCCGAACGCCTCCGGCCGCCCCGTCAGGTGCACGGTGCGCGACGCGCGTTCTTGCCGACCGTGATATGCCTCGATATCGGCCGCGGTCGGTTCTCGCAGTGCCAGCACATCGAATCCGACGACCGTCGCCGCGCTGCCGTGGCCCACGCCGTCGGTGCGGGTGCCGGTATCGAACACGTCGAAACGTTCGGCAGCGGGCACCCGGGTGTGTTTCCGGGTGCCCGGGATCGCCACCCAGCCGTTCTCGCCGGGGCGGTAGTCCTGCTCGGTGGTGTACACCTCGCGCACGACCGCGCTGACCTCCGGATCCACTCCCTGGTCGGCATGCCAGGAGAGGGCGAGGACGAACCGCCTGCCATGAGGATCGCCCAGCGCAGGGTCGAGGTGGGTGGGGTCGACGTGTGCGGACACCGCGCCGAATCGCGCCACTTCCAGATCCCGATCCCAACCGGTGATCGCGGGCGCGACGAACAAGTCGTCGGTGCCGGCGGGGGAGGCGGTCAGGGTGCCGGTGACAGTGACGCCTTCGGCGGGAGTGGTTCCGCAGCAGCCGTATTCCCACGTGGAGATCATCGCGTACGCGAGCGGGCCGCCCATCCGATCATCGTCTGTGTGCACGTAACGCATCGGGGGTTCGACGGACCCGGCACGAACCCCGGGGGCCCCGATGTACCGGCGACAACTTTACGCGGGCCCGGTCAGGTGCGTCGCGACGATTCGGGCGACACCAACTCGGCCGGCACCTCACCGACGTCGGCGGCGACCGCTGCCAGTTCCTCGCCCAGCGACTCTGCCGGCCGAGTGCCGGTGCCGGCCTGATCGCGACCGCTCTGCTCGCCCGTGGTGTCGTCGATCGACGTTTCCACCATCGGCCGTTGCGGCCCTCCGGTGAAGAGGGAGGCGATGGCCCCGAGCACGCAGCAGATCAGTGCGAAGGTGAACGCTGCGGTGAGGCCGTCGGAGAACGGGTCGCTGATCAGGTGCGGGAAGAACTCCAGGCCGGTGAGGTGCTCGACGCTGGCCTGCGGCAGGCCCTGCAGCGCCGGACCGGCGACCATCTGGATCGGGTTGTAGCCCAGGAACGCGGCGAACAGGATGCCGACGGTCGGGATGTGTGAGATCTCGCTCGCCGCTGCCGAGGGCATACCGTTCGCGGTGAGGCCGCTGTACATCGCCGTGGGCAGGTGCTGGCTGAGGCCCGCGATCATCAGCGAGAAGAACAGGCCGATCGAGAGCACCATCGCGGCGTTCTGGAACGTCGTCATCATGCCGGCGCCCGAACCGCGCGACGTGATCGGCAGGCTGTTCATCACCTCGGCGCGGTTCGGTGATGCGAACAGACCCATGCCGATGCCGTTGATGAGCAGGATCAGCGCGAACACCCAGTAGGTGAAGTCCACCGGGATGGCGATCAGTGCGGCGAAGGTGCCCGCCGTGATGAGCATGCCCATCGTGGTGAACCACTTGGTGCCCAGCTTGTCGCTCAGCGCTCCCGACAACGGTGCGCTCAGCAGGAAGCCGATGGTCATCGGCACCATGTAGATGCCCGCCCACAGTGGGGTCCGGGAGTAGTCGTAGCCGTGCTGGGGCAACCAGATGCCCTGCAGCCAGATGATCAACAGGAACTGGAGCCCGCCCCGACCGATCGACGCCATGAGGTTGGCGAGATTGCCGAACGCGAACGACCGGTTGCGGAACAGCGACAGCTCGAAGAGCGGGCTGTCGACCCTGGCTTCGATGACGACGAAGATCGCCAGCACGAGTGCGCCGCCGATGAGTCCGGCGAGCACCCATGGATTGGTCCAGCCCATGTTCGACGTGCCGTAGGGCTGGATGCCGTAGGTGATCGCCACGAGAATCGCGACCAATCCGACCGCGAAGGTGAGATTGCCCCACCAGTCCATCTTCGCGTGCTTGCGGACACCGGTGTCGCGCAGCTTCAGGTACGCCCAGATGGTGCCGATGACTCCGAAGGGCACCGACACCAGAAAGATGTAGTGCCACTGGATGGGTGCGAGCACACCACCGATCAGCAGACCGAGGAACGAGCCGGCGATGGCGGCCACGCCGTTGATGCCCATGGCCAGGCCGCGCTGGTTGGCCGGGAACGCGTCGGTGAGGATGGCCGACGAGTTGGCCATCAGGAACGCGCCGCCGACGCCCTGGATGACGCGCCAGAAGATGAGCCAGATGGCTGCTTCGCTTCCGTCGAACCAGGTGATCGCCAGAAAGATCGACGAGATCGTGAAGATCAGGAACCCCATGTTGTACATGCGTGCGCGGCCGAACATGTCGCCGAGACGACCGAAACTCACCACCAGGACGGCGGTGACCACGAGGAAGCCCATCATCATCCACAGCAGGTAGCTGGTGTTCTCCGGCTCGAGGGGGTTGAGATGGATGCCCTTGAAGATGTCGGGTAGTGCGATCAACACGATCGACGAGTTGATCGTGGCGATCAGCATGCCGAGCGTGGTGTTCGACAGGGCGATCCACTTGTAGTGCGGATCGTGTGCGGGTGTGCCGGCGGTGGAGGCCGGTGCGGCGCTGGCAGTCATCGGTGTCCTCGTGTGCCTATCGGGGGTCGGTGGTGGACGGGGTGCGGACGGTTCGCTCGCAGACGGTGTCCGACAATGCGTCGGCCAGTGTCTCGACGGAGCGCACCACCTCCTCCTGCTCGGCCGCGTCGAGCCTGCCGATCGCGGCGGCGAGCAGTTGCGCCTTTGCCGACCGGGCATTCCGGATGAGTTCGGTCCCGGCGTCGGTGGCCACGAGCAAACGCGCGCGACCGTCCTCGGGATCGGGCGTGCGCGCCACGAGTCCCTGTTGTTCGAGCCCCGCGACGATGCGGGACATGGTCGGCATCGTCACCGATTCACGTTCTGCCAGTTCGGAAAGCCGCAGCGGTCCGTGGCCGATCACCGACCACAGCGCCGACGCGACGCCCGCGCTGAGGTTGCCGGTACCGCTGGTGCGCAGCGAGCGGGTGATGCGCACGAGGTGATGGTGCAGCGCAGCCACGTCGGTGGTGTCGGTTCCGATGGTGGCGGCTCCGGCGGTGTCACTGGAAACACTGGGCATGGGTGACCGGCTCTCGGTGATGAAGGGGTGAACGACCACCCAAATATAGTTGCTTGATGCTAAGTAATCGAACCGTAAAGACTGCCGCGGCGGTCCGTCTGCGGGGTAACCTCGGTGCACCACGACGACATTCTGGGAGGCAGAAATGCTCGCACTCGGCTTTTTCGGCTGGATCATCATCGGCGGTCTCGCGGGGTGGATCGCGAGCAAGATCCTCAAGACCGACGATCAGATGGGCATCCTGCTCAACATCGTCGTCGGTATCGTCGGCGGCCTGGTGGGCGGCTGGATTCTGAAGCTGTTCGGCGTCGACGTGTCCGGCGGCGGCCTGATCTTCAGCTTCCTCACCTGCCTCGCGGGCGCCTGCCTGCTGCTGTGGATCGTGGGAATGATCCGCGGCCGATCCAAGGTGTGACGCGGTCCCGGCGTCAGGAACAGGACCGTCAGGAACAGGGCCGTCAGGAACAGGGCCGTCGGGAACAGGGCCGTCGGGAACAGGTCGGTACGTTGGAAAGCGAACCGACTCTCACCGACGGAACGAGAACATCATGACGCAGGTCATCATCATCGGCGGACACGGCAAGGTGGCATTGCGGCTGGCCAGGATTCTGGCCGACCGCGGTGACAAGGTCACCTCGGTGATCCGTTCGGAAGCACAGTCCGACGATGTCACCGCGGCAGGGGCCACCCCGTTGGTGGCCGACGTCGAGAAACTCGATGTGGCCGGCCTGGCATCGGTACTCGCCGGCCAAGAGGCGGTGGTGTGGTCGGCAGGCGCCGGTGGGGGCGAGGCATCGCGCACCTACGCAGTCGACCGCGACGCGGCCATCCGTTCCATGGACGCCGCGCAATCGGCGGGTGTGCGCCGGTACATCATGGTCTCCTACTTCGGCGCGGGCCCCGACCACGGTGTGCCAGAAGATGATCCCTTTTATGCCTACGCCGAGTCCAAGGCGCAGGCCGACGAATACCTCAAGGGCACCGATCTCGACTGGACGATCCTGGGACCCAGCCGGCTCACCGACGACCCGGGCACCGGACGAATTGACGTGACGCACAAGGGAACCTGGACCAAGGGCAGTGCCAGTCGCGACAATGTGGCACAGGTCGCGGCCGCGGTCATCGCAGAGCCGTCGACAACCGGGATGTTCATCGAGTTCAACGACGGCGACCTGCCGATCGACGAGGCGATCACGCCCTGATCGGGGGACAATCGGGCGGTGCACGCCTCTGATGCTTCCGTCCTTGATTCACTCCGAGAGATCGTCGGTGATTCGCACGTCCTCACCGATCCCGACGCGATGGCGGGTTTCCTGACCGACTGGACCGGACGCTGGACGGGCACCGCGCTGGCCGTGCTGCGTCCGCGCACCACCGAGGAGGTGGCCCGCGTGGTCGGGGTCTGTGCGGCGGCCGGGGTCGCCATCTGCCCGCAGGGGGGCAACACCGGACTGGTGGGCGGGTCGGTGCCGCCGAGTGACAGCAGCGGGCCGCTGGTGGTGCTGAGCACCACCCGGATGACCGACATCGGGGACATCGACACCGTGGGCCGGTGCGTCGGGGTCCAGGCCGGGGTCACGATCGAGGCGCTCGATGCGACCGCGGCGCAGGCCGGGCTGGCCTTCGGCGTCGACCTCGCCTCGCGCGCCTCGGCCACCGCCGGCGGCGTGGTGTCGACGAACGCGGGCGGGGTGCGGATGATCCGGCACGGCAATACGCGCGCCCAGGTCCTGGGCATCGAGGCCGTGCGCGCCGACGGTGCGATCCTCCGGCGATGGAAGTCGTTGGTGAAGGACAACATCGGCTACGACATCCCCGGTCTGCTGACCGGCAGCGAGGGCACCCTGGCGATCGTCACCGCGGTCCTGTTCCGGTTGGTGCCGGTCCTGGGCGACACCGTGGTGCTGGTTGCGGCCGTGGATCGGGTGGCCGGCGCCATCGAGCTGATCGGGGCCGCACAGGAACGCGGGCTGACCGTCGAGGCGGCCGAGATCATGACCCAGGACGGTGTGGACCTCGTGCGCGAGCACGGGGCCCGCAGTCCGGTGGCCACACCGGCACCCTTCTACGCACTGATCGAGCTATCCGGGCCCGAGGCTCTCGAGGAAACCGTCGTGGAGATCCTGGAGAACTGCGATCGCGTCGTGGACGCTGTACTCGAGGCCGGACCTGCGCGCGCGCTGTGGCAGGTGCGGGAGAGCCACACCGAATCGATCGCGCGTTCCTCGGCCACACCGGTGGTCAAACTCGACATCTCGGTACCGCTGCGGGAACTGCCCGCGGCCTTCGATGAACTCGCATCGATCGCCTCCCGGGTAGATCACCCGTGCCGCCCGATCCTCTTCGGCCACATCGGCGACGGCAACATCCACGTCAATCTGCTCGACGTGCCGGAGTCCGCGGTGCAGTCGGTGACGACCACCGTGTTCGAGATCGTCACCGCCCGCGGTGGCAGCCTCAGCGCGGAACACGGGATCGGGCGCGCGAAGGCGGCGTGGGTCGGCCTGGGTCGTTCGGACGTCGACCTCGACACCATGCGCATGATCAAGGATGCCCTCGATCCGGCCGGACTGCTCAACCCCGGCGTGCTGTTCGGTCCCTGAGTGCTGTAGCCCTGAACGATTCGCCGACACCGAGGTGTTCGGGGACACACGGCACCGGGAACGAGAGGGCGGCCATCGCCACGCGATCGCCACGATCGCGACGCATCGTTGGTCGTCGTCGCGGGGAACGGGCATAGGCTCATCGCGATCGATACGTCAGCCACGATGCGGGGAGCGACATGGCATTTCGGAAGTTCTGGAGAACGCGGACATTGTTGGCGCACAACACCTCTGCGCAGCGTGCGCGCATGCGGTCGGCGGCGGTGTTGGGTGGCGCCGCTCTCGCCACGCTGGCCCTGTGCGCACCGCCCGCGCATGCGGCATTCGTCAGCGTCTCGCGTGATCCGGTGGGGTCGGGCCCCACCGCGAGCACCTTCCGATCGGCGGCGGCGTATCCGCATCCGGAGGCGAATCCGCCCGGCGCCAACGCGTGGGGATGCCGGCCCACCGCCGCCCATCCGAATCCGGTGGTCCTGGTGCACGGGACGTGGGAGTCGGCATATCAGACCTGGGCAGGCCTCGCGCCGAAGCTGGCCGCGCTCGGATTCTGTGTGTTCGCACCGAATGTGGGCATTCTCCCCGCCGACGCGGGTGGGGGAGTACCGGCGGCGCAGAACGGCGGCGAATACGGCGCCGGTCCGGTCGACGAGAGCGCCGCCCAACTCGCCGCCTTCGTGGCGCGGGTCCGCGCGGCCACGCACGCGGACAAGGTCGACCTCATCGGTCATTCCCAGGGCGGGGTCATCGCCCGGGACTATCTCCGGTTTCACGGTGGTGTCGGTCGGGTGGCGCGGGTGGTCACCATGGTCGCGACCAATCACGGCACCACGTTCGACGGTCTGGTGAACATGCAGCAGTGGGCGCGGTCGGTGGGGATCGACGTCGGACCCGAGGTGATGGTGGCCGCCGGGGCGGCCGGTGCCGATCAAGAGGTCGGCTCGAAGTTCATCACCACGCTGAACCGTGGCGGCGACACCGAGCCGGGAATCGCCTACACCGCGCTTGCCAGTCGCTATGACGAGATCACCACGCCCTACACGTCGACCTTCCTCGCCGCGGGGCCCGGGGCGACGGTACACAACGTCGTCATCCAGGACGGGTGCACCGGCGACCACACCGACCACACCGATTTCACGTATTCGCCACGCGCCCAGTCCCTGGCGATGCACGCCCTCGATCCGGCCGTTCCGATTCGCTGTGTCGCGCGCTGAACCGCGCAATGATCACCGCGCAATGATCACCGCGCAATGATCACCGCGCAATGATCACAGTGCGGCGAGCACCTCGGCGGACTCGACCGGCCGGGAGAACATCGGATAGTCGAAGGAGATCGCGTTGTCGTGCTCGGCCGTCGAGGTCGCCGCGGTGCAGTCGGTCAGCGTGATCACGCGGTAGCCGTTCTCGTAACCCGACCGCATCGTCGACTCGACACAGCAGTTGGTGAGGAAGCCGCCGAGGATGATGGTGTCGATTCCCTTGCTGCGCAGGATGAAATCGAGGTTGGTGCTGGCAAACGTGTCCAGTCCGCGCTTTCCCTCGATGAGGATGTCGCCGTCGGCAGGCCGCAGATCGTCCACGATGTCGGCGCCCCAGGAACCCTTGACGAACGCGTTACCGTCGACGACTCCCTTGAGGATGCCGTAGGGGTGGCGGGTGAGCTCGCCGTATCCGGGGGCGAAGGTGATGGGTGCGTGCATGATCGTCACACCGGCCGCGCGGGCCTTGTCCACCAGCGTCACCGTGTTGGCAAGCATGCCGGTGGCCGCCATCACCTCGGCGACCGCCGGATGCAGAACGCCGCCCTCGGTGGCGAACTCGTTCTGGTACTCGATCAGCACGAGTGCGGTCCGCGAGGGATCGAGGGAGAGGGTGTCGTCGGTCATCGGTACCTCCCGATACGAGAATGGTGATGCGGGTCACATTGATTCAACTGCCTGTCCGGCGGGGGCGCAAGCACGGGTCGGCGGTCACGGGCGCGCGGCCCGCTCCGATCGGTGAGACGATGCTGACGTGACGACCGACGTGAGCGAAGGGCTCGCCGAACTCGCCCGGCGATGCGGAGTGACCACCGGATACACCGGCTGGGACGAGAATTACCACGCGGTGAGTCGGGAGACACTTGTCAGCGTCCTCGACTCGCTGGGCATCGCCGCCTCAACCGACGCCGAGGTGGAACAGTCGTTGCTCGACCTCGACGACGCACCGTGGCGCAGATTTCTCCCCCCGGTCACGGTGGTGACGGAGGGCACCGGCGCGGTTGTGGAAATCCATGTGCCGCACGGTGATCCGGTCGCGGTGTGTATCCGCACCGAAGCCGGCGAGATCGTCACCCCGCATCAGCTCGACATCTGGGTTGCGCCCCGCGTCGTCGACGACGTGCTGACCGGACGGGCCAGCTTCGCGGTTCCCGACGACCTCCCGTACGGGTATCACGAGATCATCGCGGTCAACCCGGCCCGCGACCTGCAGGCCCAGGCCCCGCTGATCGTCACCCCGCGCCGCCTGTCCACCGCCGACGAGTTGCTGGGCGCCCAGCGGTGGGGACTGGCGATCCAGTTGTACTCGGTGCGTTCGGCCGGCTCCTGGGGCGTCGGCGACTTCGCCGACCTCGCCGACATCTGCGAGGTGGCGGCGAGCACCTACGGAGCCGACTTCGTCCAGGTGAATCCGCTGCACGCGTCGGTGCCGCGCGCGCCGATCGAGGCGTCGCCGTATCTGCCGATCACGCGGCGTTTCGTCAACCCGCTCTACATCCGCGTGGCGAACGTCCCCGAGTTCGACGATCTCCCCAAGCAGCAACGAAAGGCGTTGCGCGGGTTGGAGAAGGCGTTCTTCGCCGACAATCTGGATGCCGAACGGATCAAACGCAACAAGTCCTACCGGGCCAAACTCGATGTGCTCGAGCTGGTTCATCAGGTCCCGCGCAGTGCTGCCCGGGCCGACGCCTATCGGACGTTCCGCAAGCGTGAGGGTCGCGGATTGCGCGATTTCGCGACGTGGTGCGCACTGGCCGAGCGTTATGAACCCGATGACCCGCGGTGGTCGACCAAGTTGCTGGACAAGCATGTGATCAAACGCAAACGTCGCAAACTCGCCGACCGCGTCGAGTTCTACATGTGGCTGCAGTGGATCTGCGACGAGCAACTCGCCGCCGCTCAGCACGCCGCCCGCTCGGCGGGCATGAGCATCGGGGTGGTCGCCGATCTCGCCGTGGGGGTGGCACGCCACAGTGCCGACGCCTGGATGCTCGGCGACGTCCTCGCGCGCGGGGCCACCGTCGGCGCCCCACCCGACGGCTTCAACCAGCAGGGGCAGGGCTGGGATCAGCCGCCCTGGCATCCCGGTCGCCTCGCCGAGGCCGGTTATGCGCCCTACCGCGACATGCTGCGGACCGTGCTCCGCCACGCCGGCGGGCTGCGCGTGGACCATATCCTCGGGCTCTTCCGGCTCTGGTGGATCCCGGACGGCAAGACGCCCGCCGACGGCACCTATGTCCACTACGACCACGACGCGCTACTCGGCATCCTCGCTCTCGAGGCGCAGCGGGCCGGGGCGGTGGTGATCGGCGAGGATCTCGGTGTGTTCGAGCCGACGGTGCAGCGGAGCCTGGCCGAGCGCGGCATCCTCGGGACGTCGATCCTCTGGTTCGAACACGGGCCCTACGCCCCGATCCCGCCCGAGGAGTACCGCGAGTTGTGTCTCACCTCGGTGACCACCCACGACCTTCCGCCCACGGTGGGTTACCTCGCCGGTGACCACATCGACCTGCAGTCGCGGTTGGGTTTGCTCGAGGCCGACGAGGACACCGAGCGTGCACGCGACGCCCGCAATCGCAACGCCATCGTCGCCATGGCGACCGACCGTCATCTGTTACCCGACGGGGTGGAGCCGACCGATCCGCGTACCGTCGAATCGCTCTATCAGCTCATTGCGGCAAGCCCGTCGGTGCTGCTCAGCGTGGCGCTGGTCGACGCGGTGGGCGAACGCCGGATCCAGAATCAGCCGGGCACCAACGCCGACCAGTACCCCAACTGGAGCATCCCGCTGGCCGATGCCGACGGAAAGGCGGTGCTCGTGGAGGATCTCGCGAGCAACCAGCGCTTCACCTCGCTCGTGGACGCGCTGCACGCCGCCGGGGTGGGCGCCGACAACTCCTGAGCGGTTCAGGCGCCGTCGGGGGACTCCGCCTGCGTACTGCGACGGCGAGTCGCCATCACGGTCAATGCCAGCGCGATCAGCGCCAGCACACCGACGGCGATGTTGAACACCACTCCGGAGGTGCGTAGCCCCCAGTGTGCGGCGGCGATGCCCTCACCGACGATGGGCAGCGAGATCGCGACGTAGGCGACGACGAAGTAGGTGGAGGTCACCTCGGCGCGCCGCTGCGGCGGGCTCGCGGCCACGATCGACGCGAGTCCCTTGCTGAACGAGAGTCCTTGTCCGACGCCGCTGACGATGGCGCCGGCCACCAGCAGCCACAGCGCGGCGGCGAGCAACCCGGCAACCAGCAGCGCCATGCCCGCGGTCAGCACGGCACACCCGGCGATCAGTGCCCGGTCGGTCGGCATCTGCCGCCCGAGAACCTGGGCGGTCGCCGACGCGCCGAAGAGGAGGAACACGAGAACGCCGGTGACCGCGTGGTTGTCGATGTGCAGCACGTGCGCGACGAACGAGGGCGTGACCCCGGTGAACGTGCCCATCACGGCGAAACCGGCGAACGCCGCGATCGCGCCGCGGACGAACACCTCACGGATCTCCGGCGGCACCGACAGTCGCTGGATCGACAGTCGGGCGCCGGTCGGCCGGGTGCCCGACTCGGTGATGAGCAGAATCCCGGCGAAGATGATCGCGAGCAGCGCCAGGTCGACCACGAACGGTAGGCGTAGCGGGGCGGGCGCGTACTGGGCGAGAAGTCCGGCCACCGGAGGGCCGAGACCGAGGCCACCGATGTTGGCGGCGGTGGCGATGGCCGGTGCGCGGTGTCGCCAGTCCGGCGGCGCGAACTCGATCACCGCGGCGGTGGCCGCACCCGCATAGATGCCCGCCGACAGCCCCGACAGCACGCGCCCGATCATCAGTTGCCATACCGGTCCCGCGGTCAGGAAGACCACCGCACTCGCCATCGACAGCACCGCCCCCGCGATCAGGAGGGGGCGCCGGCCGAGCACGTCGGACCATCGTCCGAAGCAGATCAGCGCGACGATCACGCCCGCGGCGTAGACCGCGAAGATCACCGTGGTGGTGGTGACCCCGAAGTCGAGTCGGGCCGCGTAGATCGAGTACAGCGGGGTGGGCAGGGTGGTGCCCATCATCACCACCGCGAACGCGGCCACCGCGGCCGCGAAGGACCGGCCGGCCGAGGTGTCGGGACCGCTTCCGGTCGCAGCGGTGTCTTTGGCCGTCATGATGTGGGTCAGCGTGCCATGGCTGCGTGGTATTCCGTGCCGTTGTCACGGTGCCCCACCCGTGGTTCGGGCAAATCAGATTATTCTGAGCCGATGTCCGACACCTCTCCCGTGGTCCTGGCCACCACTTCACGCATGCCGTTCGCGGTCGACGAAATCCACAAGCTCGGTGTCACCGGACGCACCGTGATCGCGTCGGACACGTTCCGGGCGGCCCCGGGTAGCCATTCCCGCGGTGCCGCCAAGCACGTCACCGTGCCGGCGCCCACGCAGGAGACCGAGGCGTTCATCGACGCCGTCATCGACATCATCGACACCGACAAGGTCAACTGGCTCCTGCCGATGTTCGAGGAGGTGTTCTACCTCGCCTACCACCGGGACCGCCTCACCGCCGGCCACGACGACCTCGAGCTGTTCTTCCCGCCCTTCGATGTGCTCAGGCAGGTACACGACAAGGTCACCTTTGCCGAGTTGTGTCGCACACTGGGGCTGCCGGTGGCCGAATCGATCACCGCGACCACCCAGGACGAGCTGCGCGCCGCCACCGAGCACTGGGACCATTGGTTCGCGCGGGCGGCCTTCGGGCGCGGCGGGCTCGACATCATCACCAACACCGGCCCGCTG
This sequence comes from Gordonia sp. NPDC003429, assembly GCF_053588575.1. Classification (NCBI taxonomy): domain Bacteria; kingdom Bacillati; phylum Actinomycetota; class Actinomycetes; order Mycobacteriales; family Gordoniaceae; genus Gordonia; species Gordonia sp. NPDC003429. The sequence goes on along the minus strand of NZ_JBSFQF010000004.1, from coordinate 249,136 downwards.
GCCGGCGAGAGCAGCGTCGACGACATCCATCCGTCGGCCGATGATCCGTGGATGGTGCAGGAATACCTCACCGGCGTCGACAGGTGCAGCTGGAGCGTGGTGCATCACGGCGAGGTGGTGCTGCACTCCTGCTACGAGCATCCGCTGAGCATCGACGGCCGCGGCGGCATCGTGTTCGAATCGGTGGACTCGCCGGAGTCGCTGCACGCAGCGCAGACGATCGCGCGCGAACTCAACTGGCACGGCCAGCTCAGTTTCGACTTCCTGATGACCGACGACGGGGTGCACCACATGGTGGAGTGCAACCCGCGACCCACCGCGGGATGCACTCTCGCGACGGCCGAGGAGTTCGATACGGCGTTGTTCAACCCGTCGGTGTCCGGTTCCTCCGGGCTGGTCGTCGTGCCGCCGGGCCGCAAGAAGATGATCAAGGCGGCCATCGTGCGCGACGCGCTGATGCACCCCTCACATCTGCACGACGACCTCGCCGCGGCCAAGGGCGGCCAGGGCGTCTACGACCAGCGCAAGGATCACCTGCCGCTGCTCTACTCGGCCCTCTCGCTGCAGCATGTCCTCGCTTACCGCAAACAGCTCGGCATCAACCGGGAAAAGGGCGAGCAACTCGTCGCCACCCAGTTCTTCGACGTGCTCTACGACGGGTCGGCGATCAGCTGAGGGCCGTCCGGCGATTGCCGCGGCTCTGTGAGCTGCATTACTGTGAGCTGCATTACTGTGAGTGTCGGTAACGGCAATTCTCCGGGAGGTGGGCCCGATGCAACCCGACCACGACGTGGTGATCGTCGGCGCCGGCTTCGGCGGAATGGGCGCGGCGATCGAGTTCAAGAGGCTGGGCATCGACTCGATCGCGATCCTCGAGCGTGAGGACGACCTCGGGGGCACGTGGCATGTGAACCACTACCCGGGCCTCGCCGTCGACATCGCCTCGGTGACGTACTCCTATTCGTTCGAACCCAACCCCAACTGGTCGAGACTGTTCGCGCCCGGTCCCGAACTCAAACGTTATGCGTGTCATGTCGCCGAGAGGTACGACCTCAAACGGCACATGGAGTTCGGCACCGCCGTCGAGGCCGCTGAATGGCGCGAGGACGACCGGATGTGGGTGGTTCGCACGGCCGACGGGTCCATCCGCACCTGCCGCTACTTCGTCACCGCGACCGGGTTTCTCTCCCAGCCGCACATGCCCGACTTCGACGGGCTGGGCGCTTTCGCCGGCACGATCCTGCACACCGCCAAGTGGGAGGACGGCTTCGATTTCACCGGTCGCCGCGTGGCCGTGATCGGCACCGGGGCGACGGCGGTGCAGTTGATCCCGGAGGCGGCGACGACCGCCGAACACCTCACGGTGTTCCAGCGCACACCGATCTGGGTGGTGCCCAAGATCGACTTTCCGATCCCGCGCGCCGTGCAGCGACTGTTCGCGCGGGTGCCGCTGACACAGCGCGTGGCGAGACTCGCGAACACCTCGCTGCTGGAGATGCTGATGGTGTTCGGCGTGCTGCGGTTCAAACAGTTCAAGCTCGGCAACAAGGGGGCCGCGCTGCTGTCGAAGGCGCATCTACGGGCACAGGTCCCCGACCGCGCCGTGCGGCGTGCGCTGACCCCCGACTACGACTTCGGCTGCAAACGTCCGACGTTCTCCAACAAGTATTTCCGGGCCTTCGCCAAGCCCCATGTGGCGCTGGAGACCGGGGGCATCGGACACGTCGAACCCGACGCCATCGTGACCGGCGACGGAAAGCGCATCGAGATCGACACCCTGGTGCTCGCGACCGGATTCGACCTGTGGGACACCAACTTCCCCGCGCTCGACATCGTCGGACTCGACGGCAGGGATCTCGGGAAGTGGTGGCGCGAGAACCGTTTTCAGGCGTACGAGGGCATCACCGTGCCGCGGTTCCCGAACTTCCTGTCGCTCAACAGTCCCTACTCCTACAGCGGGCTGTCGTACTTCACCACCATCGAGGGCCAGATGAAGCACATCGGCAGGCTCTTCGGTGAGCTGCGCCGTCGCGGCGCGCGCACCTTCGAGGTCACCGACGAGGCCAACGCCCGTTTCCTCGACGAGGCCACCGAACGTCTGCAGTCGTCGGTGTTCTACCGCGGAGACTGTGCCACCTCACGCAGCTACTATTTCGACCCGCACGGCGAAGCCACCCTGCTGCGGCCGAACTCGACGCTGACCACCCTGCACGAGATGGACACCTTCCCGCTCGACGCCTACGCCTACCGCTGAGGCGGGCGCCCCCCGCTGGTGGTGCCCTCCCGCTGGTGGTGCGCCCTTCCGCTGGTCGAGCTTGTCGAGACCACCTCAGGTCCCGATGTTGGCGGTCAGGTTCACCAGCAGCGCCACGATGACCGTGCCGAACAGGTAGCTCAGCAGTGCGTGGAACACGATCACCCGCCGAAACCGCGACGCGCCGACGTCGGTGTCGGAAATCGCGAAGCTCATCCCCACGGTGATGGCGACGTAGGCGAAATCGCTGTAGCGGGGCGGCTCCTCCTGGTGGAAGTCGATGCCGCCGGTCGGTTCGTCGCCGTAGTACATGCGCGCGTAGTGGGTGGCATACATGGTGTGAATCGACGCCCACGACGCCACCACGCACACCAGGGCGATGAAGATCAGGATGGTGCGATCGCGGTGGGCGAGCACCTCCACCACCCCGACCAGACTCACGAACGCGGCGACCACCACGATCACGAAGGTGCCCACATGGGTGGGTTCCTCCTTCGACGCGTGGGCGTTGGTCTGGGTGTGGTCCATCGGCCACAGGCGCAGCCAGGTCCATGACACGAACAGCCACGCCCCGATGGCCCAGCCGACGAGCACCGCCCCGTGCGGCACGATCAACCCGATCGTCACCCCGCTCGCCACGCCCACCGCGGCGCTGACCGCGAGTCGCAGCAGCGGCGGACCGTCGCCTGCGCGGAAGGGGTGACGGGTGATGTGCGCGGCCATGCGATCAAGTAGACAACGAGGTGCGCGCAATAGAGTGGAGGCATGCGCGCGTGGGCAGTCAACCGACCCGGACCCATCTCGACTCGTCCACTGGATTTCGTGGACAAACCACTGCCGCAACCCGGCACGGGTGAGTTGCTGGTGAAGGTGCGCGCGTGCGGGGTGTGCCGCACGGACCTGCATGTCAGCGAGGGCGATCTGCCCGTGCACCAGCCGGGCGTCACTCCCGGGCACGAGGTGGTGGGGGAGGTGGCCGCGTTCGGCGCCGATGCCGAGGCCGCCGGATTCACGATCGGCGAGCGTGTCGGGGTGGCGTGGCTGCACCACACCGACGGCACGTGTACCTATTGCCGCCGCGGCAACGAGAACCTTTGTCCTGCATCGACATACACCGGCTGGGATGTCGACGGCGGATACGCCGAATACACCACGGTGCCGGCCACGTTCGCCTATCACCTGCCCGAGGAGGTCGACGACGTCACCCTCGCGCCGTTGCTGTGCGCGGGCATCATCGGGTACCGGGCGCTCAAGCGTGCATCGCTGCCGCCCGGCGGACGGCTGGGCCTCTACGGCTTCGGTGGCAGCGCGCATCTGTGCGCCCAACTCGCCATCGCGCAGGGCGCCGAGGTGCACGTGATGACGCGTGGCGAACGCGCGCGTGATCTCGCCCGGTCGCTGGGTGCCGCGTCGGTCGGTGACGCCTACGACGCGCCGCCGGTGCCGCTCGACGCGGCGATCACCTTCGCCCCGGTGGGAGAACTGGTGCCGGTGGCCATGCGCGCCCTCGACCGTGGCGGCATCCTCTCCATCGCCGGCATCCACCTCTCCGACGTCCCGCCACTGAACTATGAGCGGGAACTGTTCTACGAGAAGGAGATCCGGTCGGTGACCGCCAATACCCGCGCCGACGGCCGCGAGTTCCTCGACCTCGCCGCCCGCTATGGCGTGACCGCCACCACTCATGTCTATCCGCTGTCTCGCGCCGACGAGGCACTCGCCGACCTGCAGGCCGGACGATTCGACGGTGCCGCGGTGCTCGTGCCCGACGCGTGATCGGGCGGCGAGCCGAGGGAGCGGCGATGTCGCGGTTCACACCGGTTCGAGCAGCTCCGGACCGTTGTTGGCCACCCGGTTCACCAGCGGTGCGACCTCGCGGATCGCGATCGCCGCAGCCACCTGATCGCTCGGTGGATTGAGCAGGTCGGCGGGGGCGGGATGGTCGGGATCGAGCCAGTCGTCCCAGTTGCCGAACGGCATGATCAGCGGCATGCGGTCGTGCACCTCGCGGAGCTCGCCCACCGCGTCGGTGGTGAGGATGCTGCAGCTCAGCAGGGGAGCGGAGTCGGGCGCCGACCTGTCGTGCCACACCGACCACAGTCCGGCCATGAACAGCCTGGTGCCGTCGCGCGGCGACATGAAGAACGGCACCTTGGTCGGCTTGCCCTTCGCGTCGGGGGGACCCTTCTTCCACTCGTACCAGCCGTCCATCGGTACCAGGCACCGCTTGGACTTCACCGCCGCACGAAACGAACTCTTCTGCGCGGCGGTCTCGGCGCGCGCGTTGAACAGCAGCGGTCCCTTGCCGATCTCCTTGGCCCACGGCGGCACCAGTCCCCACCGCATGGCGCGCACGCGCAGCAGCGGATCGTCGTCGGGATCATCGGGGGCATGCCGTTTGACCACGGTCATCACCGTCGACGTCGGCGCGACGTTGTAGTTGGGTCCGAGCGGTCGCGGGGCCCGTTCGCGCTCAGGGTTCTCGCCCGAATCCGACGTCGTGTCGGCGGATTCCGAGGCGTCGAGCGAGGCGGGCACCTCGTTGACGGCGTCGATCTCCGCCGCGAGTTTCGCCGGATCGGTGGTCACCGCATAGCGTCCGCACATGGTGTCCATGCTGTCACGCCGCGCCGACACCGTGCGCTGACCGCGGTGGCACCACAACCCGGCGGGTGACCTCAGGCCGTGATGGACGCGGTGACCGCCGAGGTCAGCGCCACCAGGTCGGCCGGCGCGAGCGATACCTCGAGTCCGCGGCGGCCGGCACTGACGAAGATCTGCGGCCACTGCTGAGCGGAACCGTCGACCACCGTCGGCAGCGGGGTGCGCTGGCACAGCGGGGATACCCCGCCGAGCACGTAACCGGTGGAGCGGGTGACGTCCTTGGGGTCGGCCATGGCGGCCTTCGCCGCTCCGAACGCGGCGGCGGCCGCCTTCAGCGACAACTTGCACGGAACGGGGATCACCGCCACCGCGAGGTGCCCGCGACGCCCGGTCGCCTCGACGGTGCCACCAGCGAGCTCGATGACGAGTGTCTTGAAGATCTGTTCCGGCGCGACGTCGAGCGTGGCGGCGAGCGCCGCGACGGCTTCGGGACCGTAGGCATCCGAGCGCGGATCGTGCGCGTATCGATGCACGGTGTGTGCGACCGCGGCGCTGCCGAGGGCCGCGATGGCCGGGGTGGCGGACATCGGTGGGGTTCCTCCTCCTCGCGAACAAAAGGATCCCGGGTCGGAACAATTGTCGCTCCGGTCATGTTGTGACGGGTGTTCAGGTGCGCGCAACCAGCGACTTCGACGACGAAGGAGGAAGACCGCCGATGACTACAGCCCTGCTCGAGCGACCTCGTCCGGTCGCGTCCAGCGGTCGGTCGGTAAGCTTGACCGACACCTCAGGGCACGGCATGAGGCCGCTGACCGGGGTCACGAGCGAAGGGATCGACGTGGCCGAATCCAAGTCACCCGGGTCCACCGCACCCCGCCGGGCCGATCCGGATGAGTCCGTCGGCGACCTCACCGAACGCTTCGAACGTGATGCGCTGCCGCTGCTCGACCAGATGTACGGCGCGGCACTGCGGATGACACGCAATCCCGCCGACGCCGAAGACCTGGTGCAGGAAACCTACGTGAAGGCGTTCTCCGCATTCGCCTCGTTCCGTGAGGGCACCAACCTCAAGGCGTGGCTCTACCGCATCCTCACCAACACCTACATCAACGGATACCGCAAGAAGCAGCGTCAGCCCGCCCAGTATCCGACCGACGAGATCACCGACTGGCAGCTCGCGGCCACCGCGGAGCACACATCGACGGGGCTGCGTTCGGCCGAGATCGAAGCGCTCGACGCGCTGCCCGACGACGAGATCAAGGCGGCGCTGCAGGCGCTGCCCGAGGATTTCCGCATGGCCGTCTACTACGCCGACGTGGAAGGTCTGCCGTACAAGGAGATCGCCGAGATCATGGACACGCCCATCGGGACGGTGATGTCGCGGCTGCACCGCGGACGTCGTCAACTGCGTGAACTGCTCGCCGACGTCGCCCGCGAACGCGGGTTCAACCGTCGTCAGACCTCCGAGAGCACCCCCGAAAGCGAGGTGGCGCGATGAGCGAGGTACACACCGGCGCGCAGCCGCCCGCCGACGATCCCGAGTTCACCAGCCTCGACTGCTCCGCGGTGATCGCCGACGTGTGGCTGCTCCTGGACAACGAATGCGATTCCGGCGCTCGGGCACGGCTGCAGGACCACCTCGACAACTGCCCGTCGTGCCTGGCCCATTACGGCATCGAACGTCAGCTCAAGGCGTTGATCAACCGCAAATGCGGCGGCGACCAGGCGCCGGCCGGGTTGCGTGACCGGTTGCGGGTGGAGATCCGCAAGACCGTGATCGTGCAGGAGACCACCTACACGACCGACGAGAGCTGACCGACCGGACAGCAAGGAGAAACGCCCAAGCGGTTGGTCTCGACGACCGAACGTCTTGGCCGAGAACGGCTCCTGGGGCCGGCGGCAGCGAGATCGGCCGGTAGGACGTCATCCGCCTGAGTTGGCGGCTGCCGTGCGTGCCGGTCGTCTCAGCATCGCGGCCATCCCGATGACGAGATACCCGGCTCCCAGCACCCACGACCCCACCTGCGTCGCCTCGGCCTGCGGGGTGATGAAGATCAGGAAACTGGCCGCGAGATTGTTCAGGGCGTGCAGCCAGATCGCGATGGCCGGGCGACCATGCGTGACCTCGAGTGTGCGCGCCAGGAGCAGCGAAAAGCCGACCGTGAACATCGCGAAGGCGGGCATCGGCACATACGTCTGGATCGCGCCGGGAGTCCACCACAGGGGAAGGTGCCAGCAGAACCAGATGACACCGAGGATCAGCGGCGCGCGCCAGCGTCCGGCCCGAGCACGCAGAGCCGGCTGCAGCCAACCGCGCCAGCCGAGCTCCTCTTGGCCTCCCCCGGCGACAAGCATCACCAGCAATTGCGGCACGACGAGCCAGGGCGAGGCCGCCGCCGGGACCGGATCGCCCCAGAGTCGCTGCGACCAGGACGCGACCGTGACCACGGCGAGGACAGCCAGAGATGCGACGACCCACGCAATCCACGGGCCTGCTGGGATCAAGCACCGCCCGAGCGTGCGCCATGCCTCGCGCGTGCTGCCAGATCGCCGCCACATCGTCCACGCGGCGACGGCGGGACCACACGTGCCGAGAAAGTCCGTGGCTGCCGCGAACGGCGAACCCGGATCGTTTTCGAGCAGCAGGATCGAGAGCATCCACCACGCCCAGGCCCAGCCAAAGGCGATGGCGAGGAACGTCCCGATCCTCGCAGGGCTGCGAAAAGCCCGGGCGGATGCTGTCGTTGACACCGGCATCCGCCCGGGCTTCTCGCTGGACTGCTGAGCCGAGGGCTCAGGAGTTGGGGCGCTTGCCGTGGTTGGCTGCGTTCTTCTTACGAGCACGCTTCTTGCGTCCGCGCTTTCCCATGACGGAACTCCCTTGTTCTTGTGGTGTCCTGGTTCACCGGTGTTGTCCTGGTTCACCATCGCTGGTTCACCGTTCGGTGTCCGACCCGGTTTCCGGGTGGGTGACCGTGTTCGGCGAACCACATTGTCCCACGTCGAGGGGCATCGGCCCCAATCGCCCATCGCGATGACCATGTGAGCGGGGTGGGCTAGGTTGTGTGCATGGCAGAAGACGTGGTGGCCGAGATCGTGGCCAGTGTCCTCGAGGTCAAGGCGGTACCGGGCCTCCACGTCGAGGTCGGGGACACATTGGTGCTGCTGGAGTCGATGAAGATGGAGATCCCGGTGCTGGCCGAGGAATCCGGCACCATCTCGGAGGTGCGGGTCACGGTGGGCGACGTGATCCAGGCCGGCGACGTCATCGCCGTCTACGAGTAGCCTCGTTCATCCCGGCACCCGATGTCGACCCTGGCGGATCTGCTCGCCGAGCACACCACCCTTTCCGATCGTGCCGCCGCCCACCTGCAGCGACTGGTGGCCGAATGGCAACTGCTCGCCGACCTCTCCTTTGCGGATTTTCTGCTCGCGGTGCGCGCCGAAAGCGGTGAGATCGCCACTGTCGCCCAATGCCGCCCCAACACCGCCTCGACGGTGTTTCCCAGCGACGAGGTGGGCACCCTCGTCGAACGCGGCGCCAATCCGCAGGTGGCGCGGGCGTTCGACGAGGCGCGCATCCTGCGGGACGAGGATCCCACCTGGGTGGGCGCACTCGCCATCCGGCGCGAGGCGGTGCCGGTGGGTTTCGAGGGCCGGCCCATCGCCGTGCTCACGCGCGCGAGCGACCTCACCCATCCGCGACTGCCGTCGCCGCTGGAACTGGCCTACCAGGACTCCGCGAACGACCTGTGCCAGATGGTGTCCGACGGGACCTTTCCGCATTTCGAGGGCAACCCGCGCGGACTCTCGACGCCGCGTGCCGGCGACGGATTCGTCCGCGTCGATGCAGCCGGGATCGTGGTCTACACCAGCCCCAACGCGTTGTCGGCGTTCCATCGGATGGGCTGGACGGCCGAACTCGTGGGCACCCGGCTCTCGGAGGTCACCGCGTCGCTGCTGACCGATCCTTTCGAGTCCGAGGACGCCGCGGTGATGATCGACGTCGCCGCCGGTGCCCTCACCCCGCCGGCGGGGCCCTACCGGGACGTGGGCACCCGCATGGAGGTCGACGCACGACGGGCCACGGCGCTGATGCGCGCGGTTCCGCTGCGGCCGCGGGGAGACAGCACCGGGGCGGTGATCCTGATCCGTGACGTCACGGAGGTCAAACGCCGTGATCTGGCTCTGATCAGCAAGGACGCGACGATCCGGGAGATCCATCACCGCGTCAAGAACAATCTGCAGTCGGTGTCGGCGCTGCTGCGGCTGCAGGCCCGTCGCACCGGCAACGCCGAGGCGCGATGGGCGCTGACCGAGGCGGTCCGACGGGTGGCGGCGATCGCCACCGTGCACGAGTTGTTGTCGGGGAGCGTGGACGAGGAAGTCGACATGGACGAGGCGGTGCAGCGGCTGCTGCCGATCCTGGTCGACGTCGCTTCCGGCGAGAATCCCGTGCCGGTGCGCCAACCGGACCGGCTCGGTGTGCTCCCGGCCGAACGGGCGATGCCGTTGGTGATGGTGCTCACCGAACTCATCCAGAACGCCATCGAGCACGGCTTCGCGCAGCCGCGCGACGACGCCCGGATCGAGATCCGTGCGACACGCGACGTTCGGCGGATGGTCGTCGCGGTCCGCGACAACGGTGCGGGGCTGCCCGGTGGGTTCGTCCTCGCCGAGTCCGAGCGGCTCGGCCTGCAGATCGTGCACACACTGGTGACGATCGAGCTCGCCGGTGAACTCGAGGTGGGCCCCAATCCCGACGGTCGGGGCACGGAGGTCCGGGTCACCCTGCCCCTCTGGTGAGGGGCTGATCCGCACCCGGTGTTGTCCCGTGGCCGCGCAAAAAAAGAGACCCGGCGTGAGCCGGGTCTCCCTACGCCGCCTCGCGGGCGGCCGAATGCCAACGCAATCAGACGCTGCTGCGAGTGCGCGTCCGCGCCGTACGGCGCTTGAGCGCACGACGCTCGTCTTCGCTCATGCCTCCCCAGACACCCGCGTCCTGGCCGGACTCGAGGGCCCACGACAGACATTCCGCGGTGACCGGGCACCGCGCGCAGACGAGCTTCGCATCGGCGATCTGAGCGATGGCCGGACCGCTGGTTCCCACCGGGAAGAACAGCTCGGGGTCCTCGTCGCGACAGATTGCCTTGTGACGCCAGTCCATTCCTTCTCCTTCAGGTGCTCACCGCACCACTCGCTCACTACTATTTCGGGCTTTTTGCGGTTGTAACCGCCAGTTCACGTAGACACACCAAATGTTTCCGTGCTGTTGCTTGTGAATACTTTCACGAATCCAGCCGAAGTCAATGGTGTTCCGTTAACACGTGTGCAATATCACTCTCGACCGGTACCGGCGCCGAGGGGGGTGCTGCACTTGTTCACACGCCGATGTTCTATGCTACGCCGTTTGTGGTCGTCTGGCGAGGAATTCTCGCAGGTCCGGGGTCAGTCGGCAGGTATCGGGGCGACGACGTCGAGGACGTCGCGTCGGTGCCCGAAGTCGATCTCGGTGAACGCGCCGATGTAGTCGCCGTCCATCTGCACGTCGACCGGCTCGTCGGCGCGCATACGCACCCATGCCACGTCGTCGTCGCGGATGAGGCGTCGCCCCCGCGGGGGACGATGAGCGAGCAGTCGCAGGGCCACCGGCAGGTTGGGCAGAATCCGCACCGACGTCGACGCGAAAACCCCGAGTCGAGAGCCGAAGTCGGTGTTCGGGTTGGTCCGGATCTCGTGGTTGCCCAGGAACGTCCACGGTGTGGTGTTGCTGACGAACGCGAACCGCACGTCGTCGATGGGCGCGTGGCCGTCGAACTCGACGCGGAATTCGAGCGGACTGGCGCTGTGACGCAGAAAGGACGCGACCGTGGTCCACAGGTACCGTCCCGCGGTGGCGCGGCGGCCCGCGTCGCGCTTGTTCTCCATCGCGTGTACCACGATGGCGTCGATACCCATCCCCGCGTTGAACAGGAACCAGCGGTCGTTGGTGCAGCCCAGGCCGATCCGCCGGACGGCGCCCTTGTCGAGGAGGTCGATGAGCTGGCGTGTGGCACGCAGGGGATCGGCCTCGATGCCCAATGTCCGTGCGAACACGTTCGCGCTACCGCCGGGAATGATCGCCAGCGCCGGACGATCGTCGTTGCGAGCGGTGGCCGCAGGCGGGCCGAGCAGCCCGTTGGCCACCTCATTCACCGATCCGTCACCGCCGTGCACCACCACGACGTCGTATCCGTGCCGGGCGGCGCGCACGGCCAGCTCGCCGGCATGACCGCGGTGCGTGGTGTGCTCGACATCCACCGGCACGTGGGACCCGAGGGTATTGACGAGTGCGTCACGCCCCGCGGGGCTGGTCGCGGTCGCGAACGGGTTGACGATGAGCATGACGCGCACGACATCCGAGGATATGGGGTCTCCGGCCGATCCGCGCCATCACCCCCGCATCCACCGCGCGACCCGACCCATAGGCTGGAGCGGTGAGCACAGAGCGTGACCGGACCAGCCGCGACACCGGTGGGTCCGAGGGAGACGGCGATGCGACCCGGGTGCGTCCGCCCCGCCAGATACAGATCGCGGGGGCGGTCACGACGGCCGAGGGCGTGGTGGCGGTGGCCATCGCGGTGATCCTGGTGATCCGGGCGGCCACCGGACATACGGCCGCCTACAACGGCTACGGCACCGCGGCGTGGCTGGCAATCATCTTCGGGGCGGTGATCGCCGGAGGCGTCGCGCTGATGTCGGGACGGCGATGGGGACGCGCGATCTCGCTGGTCGCCCAGATCCTGCTGCTCGGGGTGTCGTACTACTTCTTCACCAGTGGTGTGCCCTACATCGGGGCGCCGCTGGCGCTGATCACCATCGTGGTGCTGGTGCTGTTGTTCCACCCCGCATCGCTGCGCTGGATCTCTGCGGACTACGTCGACGACGGCGAGAACCCCTGAGCTCGAGCGTGCCCGGAATCGCGTTGAGCGTGCCCAGAATCTGGTTGAGCGTGCCCGGAATCGCGTTGACCGTGCCCGGAATCGCGTTGACCGTGCCCAGAATCTGGTTGAGCGTGCCCAGAGAAGCGTTCGACGAGCCACCGCGGGCACGCTCGACGCGGATGTGGGCACACTCGACCGGCTGAATCCGCCACCCGGATGTGGGCACATACACGTCGCCGACCGGTATCACCGACGACCGGGACGTGGGCCACGCAACGGCCGTAGAGTGGTGCCCATGACGCGCATGCTCGCGGTTGCCAACCAAAAGGGTGGGGTGGCCAAGACCACCACGGTGGAGTCGTTGGGCGCCGCGCTCGCCGACCTGGATGTCTCGGTCCTCGTCGTCGATCTCGATCCTCAAGGCTGCCTGACGTTTTCGCTCGGTCACGATCCGGATCAGCTCGAGACGTCGGTACACGACGTGTTGCTCGGCGAGGAGGAGATCGCCGACGTGCTCCTCGACACCGCCGATAACGTCACGCTCCTCCCGGCGACGATCGACCTGGCCGGTGCCGAGGCGTTGCTGCTGATGCGTCCGGGGCGCGAGTACGCACTCAAGCGTGCGCTCAACGAGGTCGCGGAGGATTTCGATGTGATCCTCATCGACTGCCCGCCGTCGCTGGGGGTGCTCACCCTCAACGGACTGACCGCCGCCGACGAGGTGATCGTGCCGCTGCAATGTGAAACCCTCGCGCACCGCGGGGTGGGGCAGCTGCTGCGCACCGTGACCGAGGTGCAGCAGATCACCAATCCGTCGCTGCAGATGCTCGGCGCGGTTGCCACACTGTTCGACGCCCGCACCACGCACAGTCGTGACGTTCTCGCCGACGTGTCCGACCGCTACGATCTGCCGGTCCTCGATCCGCCCATCCCGCGCACGGTGCGCTTCGCGGAGGCCTCGGCCTCCGGGGCGTCGGTGATGCGCGGACGAAAGAACAAGGGCGCCACCGCATATCGGGAGCTCGCCGAGAACCTGTGGAAGCACTGGGACGCCGGTGAGGACGTCCGCAGCTTCGACTTCGGCTGACGCGGATCAGCCCGCGGGCGCCAGCGTCACGATCGTCGTACCGCGCTGCTCGACGACGCGATCGCCGAGCACCCGGAGGCTCACGGTGCCCGTGGCTTTGTCGCCACCGTCGATGTCGGCCACCGCGATCGACCGGGTCTCCCGGCCGGTGGCCGGGTCGCGGACACTGATGCCCGCCGGTGTCGGCAGCAACAACTGGCCGGCCATCGTCTCGCCCGGCCCGGCGGTACCGGGTACCTGGTAGATCGGCCGCATCGTCTGGCCGTTGAGCACCACGGTGGCGGTCCCGGTGAAGAAGGTCACCAGCCCGTCGTCGGCCTGCGCCACACTGTCGGCCGGCGGTGCTGCGCCTCCCTCCACGGTGTTGGTGGTGGTCGGCGCACCGTCGGAGTTGAACCCCCGGATGGTCGGCGGTGTGGGCTCGGGTGAATTGCCGCCCCCGTCGTAGACCGCGATCGCCGAGCCACTCATCGCGACCAGCACCGGCGGCGGTCCCGAGGTGCCGCTGGTGATGACCGACGAACCGAACTGCTGAACCTTCTCGTCGCTGTCGAGAACCGCTCCGAGCACGGTGAGACGGTAGCCGGGATCGTTGCGGCAGTGTTCGATCAGCGCGATCCGTGACCCGCCGATCGCCGCCGACTCGATGCGACAGTCGACCCGTCCGGGTTGCACATCGGGCTTGACCGGCGCGCTGACGCGCCCATATTCCACACCGCGGACCAGATTCGATCCCCACGTCTCCACACGGGTCGGGCCGGCGGCCAGTACATAGCCGGAATCGGTGATCAGGCGCAGCGTGTCGTCGGCGTCGCTCGTCCGGGCGCCGAGTCGTCTGCCCGACGCGGCGTCGAGCGCGGTGACCTCGGAGCATCCGCGTGAGTTGCGGTAGACGGCGAGGATCTCGTCGGTGCTCGCACGCCAGGCCGTCGCCGCCGTGCACAACGGCAGGTTGCGCCGGTATTCCCACAGCACCCGTCCGCTCGCCGGGTCGCGGCCGCTGACCGTGCCGCCGTCGGCGCTGACGATCACCGATTGGGCGACGGCAGGTGTCTCGGTGGCGGCCGACGCCGCGCGCCAGGCAACCCGGAATGCGGTGGGCACACTGGTCGCCGGTGCGACGTCGGGTGGAGCGGTGGCCGCGCGCGCGTCCTCGGTGTGCCGTACCGGGCTGACGTACCAGACGGCGATGCCCGCGACGACGAGCACCACCACGATGGCAACACTGATCGCCAGATCGACGGGGGTTCGTCGTTCGGGCAGGATTCGGGCCACGCGCGCTCCGGTGCGGCGATTCGAGGTGGGTGTCGCTACTCGCCGGCCGCCGCGGTGGCCGGCGTGGCCGAATCGTCGGCGGACTGGGTCGCGGTGCCGGTGCGCTTGGCTCCGCCGCGGCGACGACGGCGACGACGCCGTGGTTCACCCGCGCCGCCCTCGGCGCCCTGGTTCGCGCCGGCGGGCGTCCCGCCCTTCGCGGACCCGTCATTCGTGGACCCATCACCGGCCGGCCCGTCGCTGGTGGCTGTGTCGTTCGTGGTGGCCGACGCCTGGCCCGAGCCGGTTGAGCGGCCCGACGTCGTGCCACCGCGGGTACGGCGCCGGGTGCGCGTGGACGCCTCGCGTCCCGACCGCGGGCGGCGTTCGGCGCGCTCACCGTCGGTGCGCTCTCGCTTCGGGGCGGCGATCCGGCCGGTCGCCGACTCCGGGATGCCCAGGTCGCTGCGCAGGTGTTCGGAGGTGGAGTAGGTCTCAGCGGGCTCGGGCACACCGAGCTTGAGTGCGGAGTTGATCAGCTCCCAGCGGTGCAGTTCGTCCCAGTCGACCAGGGTCACCGCGATGCCGGTGCGGCCGGCACGGCCGGTGCGGCCGATCCGGTGCACGTAGGTCTTGTCGTCCTCGGGGCTCTGGTAGTTGATCACGTGGGTGACGTCGTCGATGTCGATACCGCGCGCGGCGACGTCGGTGGCCACCAGCACGTCGATCTCACCGGTCCGGAACTTCTTGAGTGCCTTCTCGCGGGCCACCTGGCCGAGGTCGCCATGCACCGCGCCCACCGAGAAACCGCGCTCGGCGAGATCGTCGGCCACCTTCTGGGCGGTGCGCTTGGTGCGGGTGAAGATCATCGTCGCGCCGCGCCCGTCGGCCTGCAGGATGCGGGCGACGAGTTCGGCCTTGTCGAGGGCGTGGGCGCGGTAGACGAACTGGGTGGTGCGCTCGTGCACCGCGGAGTCGTTGGCGTGTTCGGCGCGGATGTGGGTGGGCCGGTGCAGGAAGGTGCGGGCCAGGGTGACGATCGGGCCCGGCATGGTGGCCGAGAACAGCATGGTCTGCTTCTTCTCCGGCAGCGCGGCCATGATCCGTTCGATGTCCGGCAGGAAGCCGAGGTCGAGCATCTCGTCGGCCTCGTCGAGCACCAGGATCTCCACCTTGCCGAGAATCAGGTGACCCTGCTGGGCCAGGTCGAGCAGCCGGCCCGGCGTGCCGACCACCACGTCGACGCCCGCGCGCAGCTCCGCGATCTGCGACTCGTAGGGCCGCCCACCGTAGATCGACGTGATCTTCAGCGGCCGCTCAACGCCGTTGTCGAGATGAACGTCGAGGGTTTTCGCCGCAACCGCGAGGTCGCCGGTGACCTGCAGACACAGTTCGCGCGTCGGCACGATGACCAGCGCGCGCGGGGTGTTGTCCAGCGGGCGGATGCCGGTGTCGGCCGCGTTGACCAGCCGGTGCAGCAGCGGGACGCCGAAGCCGAAGGTCTTGCCCATGCCCGTCCGGGCCTGGCCGATCAGATCGTCGCCGGCCATCGCGAGCGGAAGGGTGAGTTCCTGGATCGCAAAGGTGTGGGTCTTGCCGTCGCGGGCCAACGCGTCGACGATGCGTGCGTCGACGCCGAGCTCGGCGAACGTGGGGGAGGTGTGGGTGTCGTCGACGACGGTCGTCTGGACGCCGTCGGTCTCGGTACCGGGTTCGCTCATGTGATGTTGTGTGCCTTTCGCATCTGTTCCAGCACGCACGAAAAGGCTCCACCCGATGTCGTCGCGACGAACGTCGCGGGTGACTCGCTGACTCACCCCGCGTGGGGCGGACGTGGGCTCGATGTGTGCGCGCACAATGTCCGGTGCCCGCGATCTGTGATTCCCGGTGAACCCCACCCCGAGGAACTGTGTCCCGGTCGGGGCGTGCTCGTTGGCCGAAACGTCACGTTCGCGTCAGTGCACCGTCGACAAGTGTACTTGGTCAACCGGTGAGCGCCGCCTACCATCGCCTCATGCCGTCCACAGCAGCCTCCCCCGACCCCGTTCCGGTCTCCACGATCGACGAGAACTCACCGGCGATCGGGAAGCTGTACGCGGTCCTGCTCGCCGGCGAGTACGCGGCGTTCTACCGGTTGATCGAGGAGTCGGAGATGGCGCCCGACGTGGACGGCCGCATCAACATCGCGCGGATGGTCGCCTCGGAGATCAAGCATTTCGAACGTCTCGCCGACGAGGTGACCCGCTGGGGTATCGACCCCACCGAGGCCGTGGTGCGCTACCGGCAGGTGTTCGACGAATACCACTCGGTGACCAAGCCCAAGACCTGGTACGAGGCGCTCGTCAAGGCATACGTGGGCGACGGCCTGGCCGCCGACGTGTACACCGAGCTGGCCGGAGTGCTGCCCGCCGAGCCCCGCGCGGTGGTCGCCGAGGTGATGTCGGCGACCGGGGGGTCGGAGTTCGCCCGCGACGCGGTGCGCGCGGCCATCGCCGCCGACCCGGCGTTGCGGTCCCCCCTGACCCTGTGGGGTCGACGACTGCTCGGCGAGGCCATCACCCACGCCCAATGGGTGCTCGCCGCCGAGGAGGAGGTCACCGACCTGTTGTTCGCCGGAGCCGCATCGCTGCAGAACATGGCCGGGTTTTTCGACACCGTCGCCGACCGCCACGCGCGGCGCATGGCGGATCTCGGACTCGGCTGACCAGAGCGGGTGGCCGGGCCGCGGCGGTGGCATGTTTTCGCTGTCAGCGGAGCCGGTGTCCGAGCGATCACGCGCTGCACTAGCCTTGTCCGGCAAGGGTGTGATGCGTCCGGTCGATGCCGGGGCATCCGTTTTCCCACCGCGCGCGCCCGCCGCGCGCGGCGACCACGAAAGGGTGGCCATGACCGTCGAAGTCAAGATCGGCATCACCGACAGCCCGCGAGAGCTGTCCATCCAGTCCACGCTGAGCAGCGAGAAGGCGCTGGCCGCCGTCGAGTCCGCGCTCGGGGGCAAGGAACCGTTGCTGACGCTGGTCGACGACAAGGGATCGCGGTTCCTCGTCCCGGTGACCAAGATCGCCTACGTGGAGGTCGGCGCCGCGGAGACCCGTCGGGTCGGGTTCGGTTCCTGACCGGCCGTCCGGTTCACTCGTTTGGCGCGGTGACCTCGTCGACCGGCGACAGTTCGGCGTCGTCCTGCATCGGCACGTGGGACAACCCGCCCCACAGCAGCGCGACCGTCGTGTCGACCGCGGACTGCTTGTCGATGGGCCGTTTGGCCTCGAGCCAGTAACGCGCGTTGACCTGACTCGCCCCGACCAGACCCGCCGCCAGCATCCGTGAACGGTGCGGATCGAGACCGGAATCGTGCATGACGAGGCCGTAGACGGCATCCACGCAGGCTTCCGTGGCCCCTTCGACCCGGCGGATCACCGCGGGATCGAGCGCATCGGAGGAGAAGATCAGCCGATACCCCGAATTGTCCTCGTCGATGAAGTCGAAGAACGCCTGGACGGCGGCCCGGACGCGCTTGCGGTTGTCGGTGGTGGTCAGCAGTGCGTTGTTCACGTCGGTGACCAACTTCTCCGCATGCGAGTCGACCACCGCGATGTAGAGGTCCAGCTTTGACGGGAAGTGTTGGTAGAGAACGGGTTTGCTGACTCCGGCGTGCACCGCGATCTCGTCCATGCCGGCCGAGTGATAACCGCGCTCGACGAAGATCTCGCTGGCCGCTTCGAGCAGTTGCCGACGTCGCGCGCTGCGGGGTAGGCGGGTCCCGTTTCTTCCCGCGTGCGGTGAGGCGCTGGCAGCAGACATGAGGACGAGATTACTCGGCGCCGCGTCGGCGGCGATGTGCGCGGTCACAGCAGTGGTCGCAGTGTCGGCTTCGTCTCGTCCCGGGTCGACGAACGACGGCCGGTTGCCTCCGTCGAATCGGTGACCGACTGTGAGAAAGTTGACGCGTGAGCCACACAGAGGGTGGGCCCGGCGAGTCGCAGACCGGGGACGGTCGGGGTCGGGTCAGGGCCAGGGACGTGGGTCCGCGTGCACCGCGTGCCACCACGGGCGAGTCCGCCACCACCGACAGGTCCGCCGCCACCGGGACACCACGTTCGCGGCCGCGTCCGGAACCGGGTCAGCCACTGCGGGCGCGGTGGGACCCCACCGACGACCGCGGTAGGCAGCGGGTCGACCGTGACGCGCAACCCGAACGACGCAAACAAAGCGCGCTGGGCAGATTCGTGTCCACTTACGGTTGGCGTGCGTACGCGATCCCGGTGCTGGTGGTGCTCACCATCGTGTTGATCGTGGTCACCCTGCGCGACGGCGGGTCGTCGTCGGACGCGTCGGGCGCCGACGTGAGTCCGGTGGCCTCCCGCAACACCGACGTCACCCGCGAGACCACGCCGGTCGGCGCTCCGAACAAGTCCATCAAAGAGGTCTCGCTGCCCGCGGGCACACTGCCCGACGGCGGCCCCTTCACCCAGAAGGGCAAGGAGACCTTCCGGGTGATTCCCGGCAGCGGTACGCAGGTGGGCCGCGGCGGGCAGGTGTACACCTACTCCGTGGAGGTGGAAAACGGCGTCAACCCGCAGGACTACGGCGGAGACCGCTCGTTCGCGAAGATGGTCGACGCCACCCTGGCCAACAGCCGCAGCTGGATCGGTGACGGCAAGGTGTCGTTTCGGCGGGTCGACTCCGGTGACCCCGACTTGCGCATCTCGCTGACCTCGCCCGCGACGGCGCGCGAACTGTGCGGTTATCAGATCAAGCTCGAGACCTCCTGCTTCTACCCGCCCGACAAGCGGGTCACCCTCAACGAGGCGCGGTGGGTGCGCGGGGCGCTGTCCTACCAGGGCGACGACATGGCCTACCGCCAGTACCTGGTCAACCACGAGACCGGCCACGGCATCGGCTACGACCACCACGAACCCTGCAAGGAGAACGGCGCGCTGGCGCCGATCATGATGCAGCAGTCGTTCGGCACCTCCAACAGCGAGATCCTCGCGCTCGACCCGGACATCACGGCGAACCCGTCGTTCGTGTGCAAGCCCAACCCCTGGCCGTATCCGACGCGCTGACCGCGTCGGGATGAGGGAATGCGCTCGCGGCCCGAGTCGTTGATCTGACGGAAGTCGATCCACCCCAATCTCTTGGAGGCGCCACGTGTCGTCCTTGCCGCCGCTGGTCACGCCCGCAGCCGAACTGTCCAACGACGAGGTCGCGCGCTACAGCAGGCATCTGATCATCCCCGACGTCGGTATGGACGGGCAGAAGCGGCTCAAGAACGCGAAAGTCCTCGTCATCGGTGCCGGCGGCCTGGGATCGCCCACCCTGCTGTACCTCGCCGCGGCCGGGGTCGGCACCATCGGGATCGTCGAGTTCGACGTCGTCGACGAGTCGAATCTGCAGCGCCAGGTCATTCACGGGCAGTCCGACATCGGACGGCCCAAGGCCGAGAGTGCTCGCGACTCGATCCTGGAGATCAACCCGTACATGACCGTCAACATCCACGACGAGCGGCTCGAACCCGAGGGTGCGATCGAGCTGTTCTCCGCCTACGACCTGATCATCGACGGCACCGACAACTTCGCCACCCGCTATCTGGTCAACGACGCCGCGGTCTTGGCGCACAAGCCCTACGTGTGGGGATCGATCTACCGTTTCGAGGGCCAGGCGTCGGTGTTCTGGGAGGACGCCCCCGACGGCCGCGGCATCAATTACCGCGATCTCTACCCGCAGGCACCGCCGCCGGGCATGGTGCCCTCCTGCGCCGAGGGTGGTGTACTCGGCATCCTGTGCGCGTCGATCGGTTCGATCATGGGTACCGAGGCCATCAAGCTGATCTGCGGTATCGGAGAACCACTGCTGGGTCGTCTGATGGTGTACGACGCCCTGGACATGACCTACCGCACCATCAAGATCCGCAAGGACCCCGAGGGTGAGACGATCACCGGGCTCATCGACTACGAGGAGTTCTGTGGAGTCGTCTCCGACGAGGCGGCGCTCGCGGCGGCCGGATCGACGTTGACCCCCGTCGAACTGAAGGACAAGCTCGACGCGGGCGAGGAACTCGCGCTCATCGACGTCCGTGAGCCCGTCGAATGGGACATCGTGCACATCGACGGTGCCACCCTGATCCCCAAGGGCGACATCCTCTCCGGGGCCGCGCTGGCACAGATCCCGCAGGACCGTCCGACGGTGCTCTACTGCAAGACCGGCATCCGGTCGGCGGAGGCACTCGCCGCGCTCAAGCGCGCCGGATTCGCCGACGCGCGTCATCTGCAGGGCGGGGTGACCGCGTGGGCCAACCAGGTGGACAAGGACCTGCCGACGTACTGAGCGCGTTCGGGGCCGAGTCGTTGCGCCGATATGGGCCCCACGCTGGGTAATCTCTGCACCGTGTCCTCCGTGATTACCGTCGAGCCACCCGAACACGTGCTCAACACGTTCGGGCTGACCGCGCATCCGCCCATCGCGATGGGCGACTCGTGGGTCGGGGGCTGGCGTGTCGGCGAGGTGGTGCTGTCCCTGGTACCCGACCACGCCCGTGCCGCGTGGTCGGCGTCGGTGCGCGAAAATCTCTACGTGGCGGGTCTGCGGATCGCGCGGCCCTTCCGCGCCACCGACGGCCGATACGTTGTGTCCGGGTGGCGCGCCGACACCTACATCGCCGGATCACCCGAACCGCGGCACGACGAGGTGGTCTCGGTGGCCGAGCGCCTGCATGAGGCCCTCGTCGACCTCGAACGTCCCCGCTTCCTGCTGCAGCAGCCCGCACCACCGCACACCGACGTCGACGTGTTCGCCGCCGCCGACCGGGCGGCGTGGGAAGACGTGCCGCTGCGTTCGGCGCGGGCCGCAGCGATGCCCGAGCCCGCCACCGAGGACGGCCGCGAAAGTGTGGCGATGCTCAAGACGCTTGCCACCTTGCGCACACCGGTGGACCTGCCGTCGCAGGTGGTGCACGGCGACCTGTTCGGCACCGTGCTCTTCGCCGGTGCGGCCGCCCCGGGGATCACCGACATCGTGCCGTACTGGCGGCCCGCGTCGTGGGCGGCTGCCGTGGTGGTGGTCGATTCGCTGGCGTGGGGCGGCGCCGACGAGGACCTCGTGCAGCGATGGTCCGACCAGCCGGAATGGCCGCAGATGATGTTGCGCGCCACCATGTTCCGCCTCGCGGTGCATGCCCTGCACCCGCGGTCCACCGCCGGCGCTCTGCCGGGTCTGGCCCGTGTTGTCGATCTCGTGCGCCTGATGGTGTGACGCCGACAGACCGAGCCGTGATCACCGGGGTCCGGCCGTGGCCAGCGCCTTGTCGCGTGCCTGCCCCACCGCGTCGCGCACCGAGTCGAAGTCGTAAGCGCCGTAGTGGCGTCGGCCGTTGACGAAGAATGTCGGGGTGCCCGCCACGTCGCTACGCAGGGCGGACTCGACGTCGCGGTTGATCCGGTCGCGGTGCACCCTGCCGGTCAGTTCCGCGGTGAACCGATCAACGTCGAGTCCCAACTCGCGTGCATAGCCGACGAGATCACGCATGCTGAGGTCGTCCTGATTGGTCAGGAGCACGTCGTGCATCTCCCAGAACGCGCCCTGCGTCGCGGCGGCTTCGGCGGCCTCGGCGGCGAGCTGCGCGTGCGGGTGCACGTCGGTGAGCGGCAGGTGTCGCCACACGTAGCGCACCCGGCGGTCCTCGGCGAGTTCGCGCCGGGCGGCGAACTCGGCCTGCCCACAGTGCGGGCATTCGAAATCCCCGTATTCGACCACCGTGACGTCGGAGTCCACGGCGCCGCGGATGTGGTCGTCGCCCTCGTCCACCGGATCGTTGAGATCGGTCAGTCCGCTCGCGGTACCCAGCAGCAACCGGGCACGACGCGCGCGGGGCAGACGCCGAATCAACCGCCCGACCACCACGGTGAGCACCGTGGCCAGCAGTGCCGCCAGCAGAATGCCGATCTTGGCCTCTGCGAGGCGATCACCGCTGCGACCCGGTCCGCCCAGGGCCACATCGGCGATCAGCAGGGACAGGGTGAACGGCGCGGCCGCGGCGAACCCCGCGACCAGGACCCCGCCACCACCGACCGACGATCGGATTCGTCCGCGGCTCACTGCGGCGACCACTCCCGTGCCGATCAGGTGGCCGAGCGGTTTGCCGACCAGCATCGCGATCACGATTCCCCAGGTGATCGGTGAGGTCGCCGCGCCGCGCAGTGCGCTGCCGTCGATCCGCACGCCCGCGTTGCACAACCCGAACAGCGGAACCACCAGGAAGGTGCTCCACGGTACGCAGATGCGTTGCAGGCGTGCGTTCATCGACTGGGTGACCGCGACGGCCACCGTCGCGGTGCGAGCCAGTTCGGGCGTCGGTTCCTCGCGGAAGGCCCGGAAGGTGGCGGTCGCGCTCTCGAGGCGATCGCGACGCGGCACATAAGCCGAGGCCAGCAGTCCGGCGAGCAGTCCGGCGGCGATCGGGTCGACGCCACTGCCGAACAGCGCCGCCCACAGCGCGAACGTCAGCACGGTGAACGGCAGGAGCCGATTGACGCCCGACCATGCCAGGACCACCATCACCGCGAAGATGGATGCAGCGACAAGAAGATCGGGCAAGGAGACCGCGCTGCTGTACACCGTGGCGATCACCAGGACCGAGGCGAGGTCGTCGACCACCAGGATCGTCACCAGATGGACCCGCAGGCGGTCCCCGATCCCATCACCCAGCACCCCGAGCACCCCGAGCGCGACGGCGGTGTCGGTGGACATCGCGACGGCCCACGCGTGGGTGGCACCCGAGTGCGTGTTGAGCGCCACGAAGATGCCGACCGGCAGGGCCATCGCGGTCAGGCCGACCACCAGCGGCATCACGAAACGGGTGCGTTCACGCAGTTCGCCCAGGTCGAACTCGCGTCGCGCCTCCAAACCCACGACCACGAAGAAGACCGTCATCAGGCCGCTGTTCACCCATTCGCGCAGCGACCGGGTGACCTCGTGGCCGCTCAGGCGTACCGACAGCTCCGCCGCCCAGGTCGTCTCGTACGACGTGGGGAACACGTTGGACCACACCAGTGCGGCGGCCACCGCGACAACCAGGAGGACACTGCCGGTGGTCTGGCTGCGCAGCAGCGAACGCAACGCATCGCCCCCGAGCCGCAACGACTGCCCGGTACCCGGTTGCTCGTCACCCAGTTGTTCGTTACCCGATTGTTCGTTGCCCGAGCCGTCGCGACCGGTTGTCCCCATGATCTGCCAAACCGCGCGACGCGTGATTCTCATCCCGCCCGCCGAGATCGTTGCCGACGCGTCGGTCCCGGTCAGGGCGTATCGATCACCCAGCGGCATTCCCGCAGCAGCACGCGGCCGTCGCGGATGGGTACCCCGTCGGCGCGTAGCCGGTCGAGTTGACGATCCGCCGGATGCGTCGACGGGCGGCCCGAGGCCGAGATCACCCGATGCCAGGGCAGATCGGCGGAATCGGTCCGCATGATCCAGCCGACGATGCGCGCCGACGAGAGACCAGCCGCTGCGGCGAGGTCGCCGTAGGTGGCGACCATGCCCGCGGGAATCGCCGCCACCAGGACGCGGACCCGTTCCACGTCGTCGTCGGTCACCGTTGCCATGCCGCGATGGTAAGGCCGCTCAGGCGAGTTCGATCTCCTCGACCAGGTCGGGGTCGGCGAGGTCGCGGCCCTGGGCGGCCGCTGCCTGGTATGTGCTCATCGCGCGGTCGTCGGATTCGGTGGCCGACTGTCCCTGTTTCCAATAGGCGCGGGCCAGCAGATCACCGCGGTCGATGTGCCACTGAGACAGTGCGTGTGCGCGTACGCGACGCACCTGTGATGCCTCCGCCGCCACCCAGGTCTGCGGGTGTCCGCCGACGGCGACGGTACGCGGAGTGAGGTCGACGGCCGCCGAAATCGACTCCACCACGGTGATCTCGGCACCGGGATGGCCCGGCAGCAGGTCGCCGTCGGCGGGATGGGTCAGGGCGACGACGACGTCGATGACCGATGTGGCGGGGAGGTGTTCGAGAACCGCTGCGATGGCGGGAAGCGCGGTGGCGTCACCGATCAGCAGGTGGTGTGTGGCGCCCGGTACGGCGGCCCAGTCGGGTCGCATACCGTGCAGCGTCCGCTGCCCGCCCACCGGGTCCCCGGCCAGCCAGTCCAGTGCCAGGCCGCCGTCGTGGCGGGCGATGTCGAACACCAGGCCGCGCGTTTCGGGATCGAAATGGCGCACCGTGAACGCGCGGTAGCGGGGCGAACCGGCGTCATCGGGTTCGAAGGCGAGCTTGAACGCATCCGCAGGTAGCGCGCGGTAGCCGTCGAGTTCGGCGCCGACCGTGCCCGATACCCGCAGGAATCCCGGCGAGACCGGAACTATCTCGTCGACCCGAAGGGCGGTGGTGATCGGTGTGGTGGCCTGCGCTCGGCGCCGTAGCGCCGATCGGATACCCGCGGCACCGGTGGTGGGCATGACTCTCCTCTCGAGCGGAAGGTTCTTCACCCCCAGGTTAGGCGACCCTAATATACGTGGCCACACTCGGGGTGACCGTCACATCCGGTGGGCACCTCACGCGGGTCGTCACAGCATGGCGCGGACGAGGTCTGCGCAGAGATCGGGCTCCAGGAACGGCACCATGTGCCCACAGTCGACGTGATGGAACCGGACCTGCGGGCGTTCGGCGATGCAGGCGGCGACGAACGCGGGACGGACGAACGGCGGGTCCACCCGGTCGGCGATCACGACGTCGGTCGGGATTCCCGGCGGGGGCAGCACGACCGGACGCGTCAGTTCGCTCCACGCCGTGGCCACCGATGCGGCGCTGATCCGCCAGCCCATCCGCCCGTGCGGACGCGGTATCAGGTGGTCGGTGATCTCGCGCTCGAGGAGATGCGCGGGTACCTCACCCCAACCCTCGGCGCGCTTGGCGGCGCGCGCGGCATCGGCGTCGGCATAATCCCAGTGGTCGAGACTGTCGGTGGCCACCTCGAGCGCAAAGGTGGGATCGAGCCCCTGTGCGGGATCGAGCAGCACGATGCCGCGCACCCGGCCGGCCAGGTGCTCCGCCAGTCGCACCGCCAGCGCGCCACCGAACGAATGAGCGAGCAAGACAAAGGATTCCGACTCGGGAATGTACTCGGTGACCACCTGCTCGAGACCGTCGAGGTGCTCGGAGAATCCCCATGGTGGGCGCCAGGGGGAGCGTCCGTGACCCAGCAGATCGGGTGCGACCACGCGCGCCTGTGGCAGGTGGTTCTCGGCGAGGTCCGCCCAGCGCAGGCCGTGGCCGGTGAGGCCGTGGAGGGCGAGTACCGCCGGGCCGTCCGCGGGCCCGAAGGTGTAGGTGTGCAGCGACGGCATCGTCCGATCGTAGGGTGTCGGAGGCGCGTGATTCGATGGACACGTGGCTCGACGAACGGGGGCGCCGCGGCCGGGCGGTGCGCAGCGGGGCGAGAAGGCGGCACGGGGCGGCACGGCGTTGCGCGCCCATCTCGTCGCGCCGTCGGACGATCGGCTCGGGGTGCGACGGTGGGCCACCGACGCGCAGGCGGTGATCGACGGCGCGGTGCCCGCGACCGGAACCGCGCCCGGTTGGCGACCGTGGCGCGTGCACGGCGGTCCCGGTACGGGAAAGACGTCGCTGGTCGGCGATGCCGCGGTGGCGCGGTTACGCACTCCGGGCGTCGATCCGGAGTCGATCCTGGTGCTTGCGGCGAGCAGGCGTGCGGCGGTCGCACTGCGCGAGGAGATCACCCGCCGGGTGCTGGCCGGTGGCGGTGTGAATGGTGCTGGTGGCGCTGGGGGTGTGCATGGTGACGGGGTCACGGGTGCGCTGCGGGAGCCGCTGGTGCGCACCGTTCACTCCTACGCCTTTGCGATCCTGCGGTTGCAGGCTGCCGCCCATGGCAACCCGCCGCCCCGTCTGATCACCGGCTCCGAGCAGGACGTCGTGTTGCGTGAACTGCTGGCCGGCGACATCGAGGACGGCGCGGAATACTGGCCGGCGCATCTGCGCCCGGCGCTGGGCACCGACGGGTTCGCCCAGGTGCTGCGCGACTTGATGATGCGCGCCGCCGAACGGGGCGTGGGCCCCGAGGAACTCGCGGCGCTCGGACGCACCCACAAGCGTCGGGAGTGGGTGGCTGCGGCTCGCGCGTATGCCCAGTACGAGCAGAACATGCTGTTGCGCGGTGCCGTGGGCCTCGAGACTCCCGGGGCGTCGGCGCCCGCGGTCGATGCCGCCGAACTGGTGGGCTCCGCGCTGTCGGCGTTCGCGACCGATCCCGACCTGCTGCGCGCCGAGCGCGCCCGGATTCGCCACCTGATCGTCGACGATGCCCAGCACCTCGATCCGCAGGCCGCCGAGCTGGTCCGCCTCGTCGGCACCGGCACCGACTCCACGATCATCACCGCCGACACCGATCAGTCCGTCTTCGGTTTCCGCGGGGCGAGCCCCCGTTTCGCCGACCGGCTGGCCGCACGCGGGGACCAGCGCGACGTGGTGCTCGACGTCGATTTCCGGTCGCATCCCTCAATCGGCGTGGTCGGCCGCGCCCTGGCCGCACGGTTGCCCGGGGCGCGGCCGCATCCGTATCCGCAGTCGGTGCACTCCGACGCTGTAAGCGGTGGGGCGGTGACCGATGGGGCTGTGACCGATGGCGACGGGGCCGGTGGCGCTGCGGTACGCGTGTTCTCGTCGGCGGCCAAGGAGGCCACCGCGGTCGCCGACCTGCTGCGCCGTGCGCATCTCTTCGACGGGATCGCGTGGTCGGAGATGGCGGTGATCGTGCGGTCGGTGCACCTCGCGTTGCCTGCGTTGCGTCGCGCGTTCCGGTCGGCCGGAGTGCCGCTCACCACCCCCACCACCGATCTGCCCATTCACCGGCAACGGTCGGTGATCGCGCTGATGACCGTGATGCGGGCCGTCGCCGCGCGCGACGACGCCGACCCCGATGCCGGCGAATTCACCATCGACGACACCGTG
This sequence comes from Gordonia sp. NPDC003429, assembly GCF_053588575.1. Lineage (NCBI taxonomy): Bacteria > Bacillati > Actinomycetota > Actinomycetes > Mycobacteriales > Gordoniaceae > Gordonia > Gordonia sp. NPDC003429. The sequence continues at coordinate 222,047 of NZ_JBSFQF010000004.1, read as the reverse complement.
GCGGCGCTCACCGGACCCATCGGTGCCGCCGACCCCGGGGCGATGCGGCGCCTGCGCCGGGGCATTCGACGTGCGGACGAAAAGGCCGCAGCCGGCATGGTTTCCGCCGGTGCCGACGATACCGATGCGGCACAGGGTGATTCGCTGACCTCCCTGCGGCGCGCGCTGCTCGATCCCGAGGTGGCACGTGGGTATCTCGACGCGCTCACCGACACCGAGAGCGAACCGTTGCGACGAGTGCTGGACGTGATCGCCGACGCCGCGCGGACACATCGCGCCCATCGCGGGATCGAGGAGACGTTGTGGTCGGCCTGGCAGGCAACGGGATTGGAGCGGCGGTGGGCGGCCGCGGCACTGCGTGGGGGACCCGCCGGTGAGCAGGCCGACCGCGACCTCGACGCTGTGATGGCGATGTTCGAGGCGGCCGCCGACTTCTCCGACACCCTGCCTGCCGCCGGGCCGGGCGCGTTCGTCCACTATCTCGGGCAGTTGCAGATTCCGCGGGACAGCCGGACGCCGGTCGCGGCAACGGATTCGGTGACCGTGCTGTCCGCGCATGCCGCCGCCGGTCGCGAATGGGAGGTGGTGGCCGTGCCCGGGGTGCTCGACGGATTGTGGCCGTCGCTGCGCAGCCGCGGCAGCGTGCTGGGCACCGCCGACCTCGTCGACATTCTCGACGGTGTCGACCCGGAAGGGGTCGGGCATGTTGCGCGCAGTGCCGGAGCGTTGGCCGACGAGCGCCGGTTGCTGCTGGTGGCGTGCAGTCGGGCGCGGCGTCGGCTGCTCGTCACCGCGGTCGAGGACGGTAGTGGTGAGGCGTCGCCGTCGCGATTCGTCGCCGAGATCGCCGAGGCGCTCTCGGCCGGTGGCGCGCACCACCCGGAGGAGATATCCGAGGTGTTGCCGCTCGATCCGGGCGTGGACCGGGTGCTGTCGTTACCGTCGCTGATCGCGACGCTGCGGTCGGTGGTGATCGCCGGCGCGTCCGGAACAGCACCCGACGACCGGACCCGTGCTGCAGCCGAAATCCTTGCCCAGCTGGCGGATTCGGATATTCCAGGCGCGCATCCCCGGGATTGGTTCGGCTTGGCCGGACCGAGTACCGACGCTCCGCTGTGGCGGCCCGACGACGGGCCGGTCACGTTGTCGCCGTCGAACATCGAGAACCTCACCACCTGCGCGTTGCGGTGGATGCTCGAACGCAACGGCGGACGCGACGCCGACGGCACGCCGGCCATCGCGGGCAGCCTGGTGCACACCCTGGTGCAGGCGGTTGCGGGCAACATCGAACCCGACGAGGTCACCGCGGCCCTGCGCGGCATCTGGGATCGCGTCGACACCGGGGCGGCCTGGTACTCGGCGCACGAACTTGCCCGCGCGGAGACCATGCTGACAAATTTCCGTGAGTGGCTGCGTCTTTCCCGCGATGACCTGCGGGAGGTGGGGGTGGAGTCCGCGATCGACGGGACGGTGGCCGCCGACGGAGACGACCCTGCGGTGCGGTTGCGCGGCCGGGTGGACCGCCTCGAGGCCGATCACTCGGGCCGTCCCGTGGTGGTGGACGTGAAGACCGCGAAAGCCGCGGTCTCCCGCGCCGACGCACAGGCGCACGCGCAGCTCGCCGCCTATCAGGTGGCACTCGCCCATGGCGGGTCGTCGCGGTTTCCCGCCGGGTCCGACGGTCGGGTGGAACCCGGCGGCGGTCGGCTGGTCTACGTCTCGGCCGAGAACCGGTCCACCGGAGCCGCCGAGCGGTCGCAGGAACCACTGACCCCGGAACTGCTCGACGAGTGGATCACGGTGGTGCGGTCGGCCGCGCGCGCCAGCATCGGTCCGGTGTTCGACGCCACCCCCAACCCGGGCTGCGGGCACTGCCCGCTGGTCACCAGCTGTCCGGCGCAGCTGCCCGGTAAGGCGGTGATCGATGACTGAATCACTCACGCGCACAACGCTGATCTCGGCGACGTCGCTGGCCGCGGCGCTGGGTTTGCCCAACCCCACACCGGAGCAGGTGGCGGTGATCGAAGCGCCCGCCGAGCCCGTCCTGGTGGTTGCCGGTGCGGGCGCGGGTAAGACCGAGACGATGGCGTCGCGGGTGGTGTGGCTCGTCGCCAACGGCATCGTGGCGCCCGACGAGATCCTGGGGCTGACGTTCACCCGCAAGGCGGCGAGCGAACTCGGTGCCCGTATCCGCCGCCGGCTGTCGACGCTCGCCGCGTCGCCGGCGCTGATCGGGTGGGATCCGGACGGGTCGCTGGCGTCGCGGTTGCGTAGCGCCGACCCCGAGGTCAGCACCTACCACGCCTACGCGGGTCGGCTCATCGCCGACTACGGTCTGCTGCTGCCGGTGGAACCGGGTTCGGCGCTGCTGAGCGAAACCGAACTGTGGCAGCTCGCCTTCGGCATCGTCGCCACCTGGACCGGGCCGCTGCACACCACCAAGGTGCCCGCCTCGGTCACCGAGGCGGTGTTGCGACTGCACGGTGAAATGGCCGAGCACCTTGTCGAACTCGACGACCTGATGGCCTGGGGCGAGGACCTGCGGTCGATGGTCGACGTGCTGCCGAAGGGGCCTCGACAGCGCGCCAATCCCAGCAAGGAACTGCTCAAGATCCAGGAGGTCATCGACGAACGGCGCGAACTCATCCCGATGGTCGCCGCCCTGCGTGCCGCGATGCGTGAGCAGTCCGCCCTCGACTTCGGCAGCCAGATGTCGCTGGCCGCGCAACTGGTGCAGCGGCATCCGGAGGTGGCCGGCGCCGAACGCCGGACATTTCGGGCGGTGTTGCTCGACGAGTACCAGGACACCGGTCACTCGCAGCGCATTCTTCTGGCCACCCTGTTCGGACGGCACCCCGGCGGCACCGACCGCGCAACGGGCATCGCGGTCACCGCGGTCGGCGACCCGATCCAGTCGATCTACGGCTGGCGTGGCGCGTCGGCGGCCAATCTGCCGCGCTTCACCACCGATTTCCCACGCGCCGACGGTCGCCCGGCTCAGCGGCTGGAATTGCTGACCAGCTGGCGCAATCCCGCACACACGTTGCACCTGGCCAACGAGACGTCCGAGGAGTTGCGGCGACGCGGGATCCCGGTGAGCGTGTTGCGTCCGGCGCCCGACGCTCCCGCGGGCACGGTGGCGATCGCCCTCACCGACACCGTGCTCACCGAACGCGCCTGGCTCGCCGACCAGGTGGAACGCCGCTACCGCGACGCCGAACGCGACGGCACCGACCCGCCGACGGTGGCGATCCTGGTGCGGCGCAACGAGGATTCGGCGCCGTTGGCCGCCGAACTGGAGGCACGGGGCATCCCCGCCGAGGTGGTGGGCATCGGTGGGCTGTTGCACGTTCCGGAGATCGAGGACATCGTCTCGACATTGCGCGTGATGGCCGACCCGATGGCGGGCACCGCGGCGATGCGTCTGCTGACCGGTGCGCGTTGGCAACTCGGCGCCGCCGACATCGCGGCTCTGTGGCGGCGCGCCACCACGCTGGCGGCCCGGGGTGCCGCGGCGGCGACCGGTGTGGTCACCAGCCGTGAGGAACTCGACGCCGCCCTCGACGCGGTGCTGCCGACCGAGGTGGTCGACCGCGCGGGCATCGCCGACGCCATCGTCGATCCCGGTCCGCCCGACGCGTACAGCGACGTGGGATTCGCTCGCATCCGGGCGTTGGGCGGCCAGCTCGAATCATTGCGCCGGCGTATCGGGCAACCGCTGCCCGAACTCGTGGCCGACGTGGAGAACACCATCGGTGTCGGCGTGGAGGCGCAGATCCGTGCCCGCCGCATGCGCGGATCCATCAGTGGCCGTGAACATCTCGACGCGTTCGCGGAGTATGTCACGCACTATGCGGAGCGTCCGGGCGCCAACCTGCCCGGGCTGCTGGCCTTTCTGGAGGCGGCCGAGACCATCGAGAAGGGACTCGAACCCGGTCGGGTGGAGGTGGCCGAACAGCGAGTGCAGATCCTGACCGTGCACGCCGCGAAGGGACTCGAATGGGACGTGGTGGCCATTCCACATCTCGCCGACGGCATCTTCCCCGGCGGCAAGGCCGACACCACCTGGCTGCGCAGCGCCAAGGAACTGCCCGGCCCCCTGCGCGGCGACCTCGCCGAACCCGGGACCGGCGAGGGTTTCCCGGTGTTCGACATCTCCGGTGTCGGCGACCGCAAGGAGTTCGCCGATGCACTGCTGGAGCACAAGGAGGACATCGACGCACGCAGGCTCGAGGAGGATCGACGGCTGCTGTATGTGGCGCTCACCCGCGCCCGCCGCGAACTGCTGATCTCGGCGCACCACTGGTCGGAAACGAGGGACAAGCCCCGCGGCGGGTCGGACTTCTTCGACGAACTTCTCGAGATCATCACCGCATCGATCGCCGACCCGGACTTCGACTCGGCGGGCATGACGGTCGACGTCGTCGCCCCCGACCCGCCCGACGGTGCCACCAACCCGTTGGCCGAACTCGAGGTGCTCCAACCGTGGCCGTTCGACCGGCTGGGCAGGCGTCGCACCGAGGTCACCGCCGCGGCCGATCTCGTGCTCGACGCCATCTCGCGACGCGAGGCCCCGGCCCTGTTCGACACCACAAGCACCGGCACCACAATCACCGACACGGCGAGCGCCGGGACCGCCGCAGCCGCCGACGGTGCTGCCGATGGCACGGCCGACGAGGTCGCCGCGTGGCGGGCCGAGGCGGCGGCCCTGCTCGACGAGCATCGGCGCGGCAACCAGGCCGTGGTCGACGTCACGCTGCCCTCGCATCTGTCGGTCAGTCAGCTCGTCGACCTCGACACCGACGAACGGGAATTCGCCCGCAGGCTGCGTCGGCCGACTCCCTTCCGGCCCAATCCGACGGCGCGCCGCGGCACCGCGTTCCACGCCTGGGTGGAACGCTGGTTCGGGGCCACCCGTCTGCTCGACATCGACGAACTCCCCGGTGCCGCCGATTCCACCGCCACCCCTGACGCCGACCTCGACACGCTGCGGGAGGCGTTCCTGGCGTCGCGGTGGGCGGCGCGGACTCCGAGCGAGGTCGAGGTCCCCTTCGAAACGGTGATCGGCACCACCGTGATCCGTGGTCGGATCGACGCGGTGTTCGCCGAACCGGGAGGCTCCTGGCTGGTGGTCGATTGGAAGACCGGAGTAGTCCCCGAACCGTCGGCACGTGCGTCGCTCGACATCCAGCTCGCCGCCTACCGGCTCGCCTGGGCGCAGCTCGCCGGCGTGCCGGCCGACCGTGTGCGCGCGGCATTCCATTACGTGCGTTCGGGTTTCACCCTCGAGCCCGACGAGCTACCCGATCGTGCCGCGCTCGCCGCGCTCCTCGCACCATGAGCCACGGCGGTCTGATGGGCTGGGTGGCACCCGATGGGTTAGATTCCACTCTGTGATGCATCCATCGTCCGGCGTCCAGCACGCCGGCAGCCAATGCCGGTGGCCGGACTGATGGCGGCCCGCCGGTTCCGGCGCCGATGGGGTGGCTCCGATTTGTCCGAGGGCCCCGACTACGCCCTGGTGGGTGTGGTCCGCATCCCCGAACTGCAGCAGAGCCCGGGCCGGGCCATCGGCAAGCGCGTCATCTTCGCCATCGTGGCGCTCTTTTTCACCGCGACCCTGGTGTACCTCGATCGCGACGGCTACCGCGACGTACAGGAGAATCCACTCTCTTACCTCGACTCCCTGTACTACTCCGCGGTGACGCTGTCGACCACCGGCTACGGTGACATCACACCGGTGACACCCACAGCCCGCCTGCTCAACCTGCTCATCATCACCCCGCTGCGCGTGTTGTTCCTGATCGTGTTGATCGGTACGACGCTCGAGGTGCTGACCGAACGGTCGAGGCAGGCACTCAAGATCCAGCGCTGGAGGAACAACTTGCGCAACCACACCGTGGTGATCGGTTACGGCACCAAGGGACGCACCGCCGTCGACGCGATGATCGGCGACGGCATCAAGCCGGCCGACATCGTGGTGGTCGACAGTGACACCGGGGTGCTCGAAGCCGCCGAATCCGACGGTCTGGTCACCGTGCGTGGCGACGCCACCAAGTCCGACGTGTTGCGGCTGGCCGGTGTCGCGCACGCAGCGAGCATCGTGGTGGCCACCAACCGTGACGACACCGCTGTCCTCGCGACGCTCACCGCCCGCGAACTGAACCCGCGCGCCAAGATCGTCGCCTCCATTCGCGAATCCGAGAACACCCACCTGATGCGGCAATCGGGCGCCAACTCGGTGGTGGTGTCCTCGGAGACCGCGGGACGGCTGTTGGGAATCGCCACCATGACGCCGTCGGTGGTGGAGGTGATCGAAGACCTGCTGACGCCCGACGCCGGCTACGCCATCGCCGAACGCGAGGTGGATCCCACCGAGACCGGCGGATCTCCCGCGCACACCCACGACATCGTGCTCGGCGTTGTTCGTAACGGAGTGCTGCACCGGGTGGACGACATGGAGGTCGAACAGATTGAGGCCGGTGACCGGCTTCTCTACGTACGCAAGGGGCAGTCGGGCGACTGACCGGGGAGTAGGACTGACCGGGGAGTAGGACTGGCCGGGGAGTAGGACTGACCGGGGAGTAGAAAGTTTCACATGGCCGAGTTCGTGTTCGACAGTCCACCGTTGTTGTCCCGCGCCACCTTTGACCGTGCCGACGAGATCCGCGACCAGCCCGACCGCATCCGTTCGGGGTGGCCCACCGCCCTGGTGTTGCGGATCGACGGTTCCGGCCGATACCCGGTGACCGCCGACGGCGCGCTGCGCTGGGTGCGCTCGACCGAAGTGGCCGACGACCCGCCCGCCGACGCGGTGTTCCTGGCGCATACCCACACCGACCTCTGGGCATTGCGCACCGACGATGCCGACGGACCCACCCAGGACCCCCGTCGCGGGGCGCACCGCCTCGATCCGGACGAGGCCGGTCTGCTCGCCACCGCATTGGGCCTGCTGAACTGGCACACGTCGGCCGGCTTCTCACCCGTGGACGGCAACCCCACCGCGCCGGCGCGCGCAGGCTGGGTGCGACGCAATACCGTGACCGGTGCCGACGAATTCCCGCGCACCGATCCGGCCATCATCACCGTGGTCCACGACGGCGCCGACCGTATCCTGCTCGGCCGGCAGTCGGTGTGGCCCGAGCACTGGTATTCCACTCTCGCCGGCTTCGTCGAGCCCGGAGAATCGTTGGAACAGTGCGTGATCCGTGAGGTGCACGAGGAAGTCGGCATCACCGTGCGTGATGCGCGCTACCTCGGCAGTCAGCCGTGGCCGTTCCCGCGGTCGCTGATGCTGGGGTTCTCGGCGGTCGGTGATCCCGACGAACCGTTACGTTTTTTGGACGGAGAGATCGGCGACGCGCAGTGGTTTCATCGCGACGAGGTGCGCGAGGCCCTCGATCACGGCAACGAATGGGTGCGCGGCGTGACCCCCGTCGACCACGACGGACCGCCTCCGCGCCTGTTGTTACCGGGATCGATTTCGATCGCACATGCCCTGATCACTGCATGGGCACGCGGGCCTCACGAGTCGAGCGTGCCCACTTCGTAGTCGAGCGTGCCCACATCCGCGTCGAGCGTGCCCACATCCGCGTCGAGCGTGCCTTCCCGCCGATCGAGCCTGCCCCGCCGCTGATCGAGCTTGCCCGCCGCCGATCGAGCTTGTCGAGATCACTCCCGGCCCGTCGGTGGTGATACAGATGGGACGGCTGTGCGAGGCGGCGACAATAATTGTCGTTGCCGCGCGTATACGTCCCAGTTGTATTCGCGTTCGAGTGGTTTCGACAAGCTCAACCAGCGGTGGCGGCTCGAGCAGCGGTGGCGGCTCGACCAGCGGTGGCAGCTCGACCAACGCGGGAGCTCCATCAGCACTGGGTCGGAACACCGACCGGCTCCTCGTTGTTACAGCACCCATGAGCAATGTGATCGACGACGACGCGTCCGGCCGATTGTCCGACACCGGTGAGCTGACGATGTACACCACGAGCTGGTGCGGGTACTGCAGCCGCCTGAAGACCGGTCTGCGGAGCCTCGGCGTCAGCTGGCAGGAGGTCGACATCGAACTCAACCCGGACGCGGCCGAGTTCGTCGGCAGTGTGAACGGCGGCAATCACGTGGTACCCACGGTCCGCTACGCCGACGGCACCACCGCCACCAATCCGTCGATCGCCGACGTCAAGGCCAAGCTGGGCGTCTGATCAGCCGGTCATCCCGGGTCATCCACAGACCGCCCGCGGCGGACGAACAGCGTCGGAGGCGGGTGCGATAGTGGAACCCGTGCCCGAATCTCCGCCCACCAGTACCCGCTCGCGCCGCGATCGGTCGATTCTCGACGGCCTCGATCCCCAACAGCGTGCCGCGGTCACCGCGCCGCGCGGCCCGGTGTGTGTGCTTGCCGGTGCGGGCACCGGTAAGACCCGCACCATCACGCGTCGCATCGCGTATCTGATCGACGGCGGCCAGGTGAATCCCGGTCAGGTGCTGTCGGTGACCTTCACCGCGCGCGCGGCCGGCGAGATGCGGTCGCGACTGCGCTCGCTCGGGGTCGGCGGGGGCGAGGGTCCCGGCGTGGCCGCACAGACGTTCCACGCGGCGGCGATGCGTCAGCTGCGCTACTTCTGGCCCCGGGCGTTCGGCACGCTGCAATGGGAACTGCTCGACAACAAGTTCCCGGTGGTCTCGCGCGCCGCTCGTCGTGGAGGTCTCGACACGTCCACCGACACCGTCCGCGACCTGGCGTCGGAAATCGAGTGGGCCAAAGCGTCGCTGATCGAGCCGGAACGCTACGCCGAGGCCGTCACCCGGGCCCTGCGCGACACTCCCGCACCGCCCGAGCAGGTGGCGCGGGTCTACGCCGCCTACGAGGACGCAAAAGTCTCACCCGACGGTGATCGTCTCCTCGACTTCGACGACCTGCTGATCTACATGACCCAGATCCTCGCGTCCGATGCCGGACTGGCCGAGGAGTTCCGGTCCCGCTACCGCTGCTTCGTGGTGGACGAATACCAAGACGTGACACCCGTGCAGCAGGGCTTGCTCAACGCCTGGCTGGGTGCCCGGGACGATCTCACCGTGGTCGGCGACGCCAATCAGACCATCTACACCTTCACCGGCGCCACACCCCGCTACCTGCTGGACTTCGGCCGACGATTCCCCGAGGCCTCGGTGGTCCGCCTCGAACGCGACTACCGGTCCACACCGGAGGTGGTGAGCCTGGCCAACCGGGTCATCGGCGCCGGTCGCGGGCGCATCGCCGGAACCCGGCTGCAACTGGTCGGTCAACGGCCCTCCGGGCCGGAACCGGAGTTCACCGAATACGACGACGAGCCCGCGGAGGCGGCGGGCGTGACGGCCGCGATCACGCGGCTGATCGCCAACGGTGTGCCGGCATCGGAGATCGCGATCCTCTACCGGATCAACGCCCAATCGGAGAACCACGAGCAAGCGCTCACCGAAGCCGGAATCCCGTACCAGGTACGCGGCGGTGAGGCCTTCTTCACCCGCACCGAGGTGCGGCAGGCAATGCGGCAGCTGGCCGCCGCGGCAGAGCGTGGAGTCCGCGACGGCGTCGACGTGCCGACCGTCGTCGGATCCGTGCTGGCCGAACTCGGCATGACGGCCGAGGAGCCGTCGGGCGCCCAGGCGCGCGCCCGGTGGCAGTCGTTGCGGGCGCTGTCGGGTCTCGCCGACGACATGGTGGCCGAAAACCCTGAACTCACCCTGCACGATCTCGTCGCCGAACTCGCCGCCCGGTCGCAGGCCCGGCACCCACCCACGGTGCAGGGCGTCACGCTGTCGTCGCTGCACGCCGCCAAAGGCCTCGAATGGGACGCGGTGTTCCTGGTGGGTCTCACCGAGGGCTCCCTGCCCATCAGCCAGGCCATCAAGGCGTCGACCGAACAGGTCGAGGAGGAACGGCGGCTGTTCTACGTCGGCATCACCCGCGCCCGCGAGCATCTGCACATCTCATGGGCGGTGGCCCGCAACGAGGGTGGTCGTGCACGGCGCAGATCGCGCTTCCTCGCCGACATCGTCCCCGACGACTCGCCGGCATCCCGGATCGCCCCGGACTCCACACGCAAACCCCGGCGCGGCCCCACCTGCCGCGTGTGCGGGTCCCGCCTCATCGACTCCACCGCGACCCTGCTTGGTCGCTGCGCCGACTGTCCGTCCGACCTCGACGAAGGCTTGCTGGTCGCGCTCAAGGAGTGGCGACGTGAACGCGCCGCGTCGAAGAAGGTACCCGCCTTCGTGGTGTTCTCCGACAAGACGCTGCTCGCGATCGCCGAGCAACGCCCCACCGATTCGGCTGCGCTGGTGTCGATCTCCGGTATCGGTGCAGCCAAACTCGACGAGTACGGCGCCGAGGTGATCGATGTCGTCAAAACCGCAGGTCAAAAATAGGTTGTGCGTTCCGGAGCGCACCACCTAGTGTGGTTCGGGTCAGCACGGGAAGCCACCGGCACGCTCACGCGTGTCGTCGGCCCTCGCACATGGAAATCGACACCGGAAGGAGTGGATCAGTGAACGGCATCATCAACACCGGCATCGATGCCAGCGGCAGCATTGCCACCGGCATCGGCGCGAGTGCGCCCTGCGCGCCCGTCCGCGATCGCTCCTGGCGTGCAGCGCAACCGCTGCGCGCCGCCGCCCATCCGGCGGTACCGGTAGCGGCCCCCGCGGTAGCGGCGCCCGCGCACACGGTGCCCGCACCTCACGATTTCCATCTGGTGCGAGCGCCCCGGCGGTTCCCCGTGCACATCCGAAAACCTCTCGGCTAGAGGGTTTTCGACACGCCACACGGCCACGGGTGAATCGCACAGGCGACCCGTGGCCTTTCTCGTGATCGACGTCCATCCCCATCTCGGGAGGGAACGGTTCTCATCACGTCGAGGTCAGAGGTCTCCGACACCAACGACAACCTCGAACAAGATGTGGAGCAACCCCATGACAGTCGAATGCACTGACATCCTCTCCGTCACCGAATCGTGTATCCCGGCGGACCGCACGTCGGTGACCCGGACGAGCCTGCCCTGCCAGGAATCCGACGCCGACCTGTGGTTCGCCGAAGACCCCCGTGATCTCGAACGCGCCAAGGCACTGTGCACCGAGTGCCCGCTGCGGGCCCAGTGCCTGGCCGCGGCCCTCGACCGCGCCGAGCCCTGGGGAGTGTGGGGCGGCGAGATCTTCGAGCGCGGCGCGGTGATCGCACGGAAGCGTCCGCGAGGTCGCCCGCGCAAGAACGCAGCCTGACATGTCACGCGTCGAGGTCGTTCCGGTGGCCGGAAAACCCAACTGTGAAGGGTTTTCCGGCCAATGCGCCGGCGTCGTCCCGCTGATCGCGGTCGACGCGCGCATACCGACGACGAGCCGGTTGTCGTCGGCCATTACGGCGAGGCGCGCGTCGGCCGTGTGTCTGCCCGGTGTGCCGGACAGTTCACCCCGCGGATTGTGGGACGCTGACGCCGCTGCTGCCGCCCGCAGATTCGACGACCCGCGCGGTCTCGCGACACTCAGTCGGCCAGCCCCGGCACCCACTTCTCCATGATGGCCCGGTAGGGTGCTTCCGCGTCGAGCTGGCTGGCGATGCCGACGCACCCGGCGAGAACTCGGAACACCATCACATACTGCTTGGGCACGTTGAGGTTTCGCGAGGTCTTGTACACGTCGCCCCGTACGTCGGTGGCGTGACCGGCTGCCCGTTGCAGCCATTTGCGGCTGAAATGGAACGACTCGGTGTACAGCGGATCGACGTACGGCTTGAGGTAGGCCTCGATGTCGGCCGGGGTGACCCGATCGGCACGAGAACGCAGGATGAATCCCGCCTCGATCATGCGTTCCTTGAGTTCGTCGTACTCCTTGTCACGCGCGAGCCGCAGGATCGGACCGGTCTCCGGCGGCAGACCGTTGGGATAGTGGCCGACGGCGCCGAAGTCGAGCACCCCGAAACGGCCGTCGTCGGTGATGAAGAAGTTGCCGGGATGCGGGTCGCCGTGCAACAGACCCACCCGGAACGGCGAGGAGACCTCGAAGGTCGCCATCCGTGCCGCGGCCTCGTTGCGGGTCGCTTGATCGCCGGAGGTGATGATCCTCGACAACGGTGTGCCGTCGAGCCATTCCGACACCACCACCTTCGGGGCGCTGGCCACCACCTTGGGAACCACGAAGTCGGGGTCGCCGTCGAAGGCCTTGGCGAAGGCGCGCTGGTTGTCGGCCTCACCTAGATAGTCCAGCTCGGCCTCGGTGCGGTCGATGAGCTCGTCCATCATCGATTTCACGTCGGTACCCGGGGAAAGCTTCTGGATCATCCCCGACATCCGCGACAACGTCTTGAGGTCCGCCTTGAGGGCTTGGTCGGCTCCGGGATACTGCACCTTGACGGCCACCTCGCGGCCGTCGGCCCAGATGCCCTTGTGTACCTGGCCGATACTGGCCGAGGCGGCGGGCGTGTCGGAGAACTCGCGGAAACGCTCGCGCCACCGGGTGCCGAGCTGCTGGTCGAGCACCTTGTGCACCCGATCGGCGGGCAGCGGCGGTGCCTCGGCCTGCAGTTTGGTCAGTGCCTCGCGGAACGGTTCGCCGAACTCGTCGGGGATGGCGGCCTCCATGATCGACATGGCCTGGCCGACCTTCATCGCGCCGCCCTTGAGTTCACCGAGCACGGAGAAGAGCTGCTCGGCGGCCTTCTCCATCAGCTCCTGGTTGATCTCGTCCTTGTCCTTGCCGACCATGCGTTTGCCGATGCCCGCGGCTGCGCGCCCCGCCATGCCGATCGGTAGCGACGCGAGCCGAGCGTTGCGTCGGTGCTGGCCACGCGTGATGTCGGTCATAACGTCCTTTCCTCGTACAGGATAGATGACCGTAGCTGTGCTCCCGGTGAGCGTTCAGCCTGCGATCGGCTGAGACCGGCACCTGCACAGCGGATGCGGTGACCACCGCTTGACGACAATGCGCAGGGTGGAGGTGTGCAGTTCGACGGTGTGGTCGACGAGGAGGGGAGTGGCCGCGGAGTCGGCCGTCCGGATGGCGACGGCGAGTCGCTCGACGTTCTCGTGGACGAGTGCGGCGGTCGCGCGCACAGCCGCCGCACTGCCGTGCCCGCTCACCCGCACGAGCTGCGCCGCCACCACCGGCCACGCGGGGTCGGTGTCGGCGCGATGTAGGTCGACGCAGCCCAGGCAGCTGGTGAGACCGGGCAGCACCAGTGGTCCCAGGATGCCGACGCCATCGCGCATCCGCACCTGTAGGTGCGGGGTGCCCGAGGCGTGCAGCCCCGTGACCACCATCGGGTCGTGCACCAGGTAGTCGGTGAGGATCACCAGATCGGCCGAGCGTCCCACCGCGTGGTGAGTCGGCCGTTGCGCCGAGCGCGTGACGACGAATCCGGCGTCGGCCAGCGACCCGGAGACCTGGTGGGCCAGCGGTCCGGGACCGTGCACGCGGATGCGTCTGAGCCGGGTGGCATCGGTGCGATCCCCCTGTCCGGTGGTGCGTGCTCGTCCCAGCGCGACGAGCTGAGCGAGCAGCACGTCCAGCTCGGGCCAGGTGAGGCCGGTGGACGCCAGTTCGGCGCCCACCTCACGGCGGTGGCGCGGCTGCGTCAGCGAATCGAGCAGACCGGCGACACGACGGGCCGACACCGCTGGATCGAGTTCGATGACGAGCGCGTGCTCGGGGTCGGTGCCGAGCTGGATGCGGTTGCCCGGTCGCAGCAGCACCACCGTTCCCGGTACGAGGACGGGCAAGGTACCCGTGAGTCTGCTGGCCGGCGTCGAACCACGAGGTGGGTGCCCAGGCTGTGCCATGGGCACACTCTGCCAGGCCGGTGGCTCGGATTGGGCTGCCGCCGTGAGTTATCCACAGATCGACGGCAGATACCCGGTGGGCCGACTACTCCGTCGGGTCGCCGCCCGAGTCGTCGTCGCTCCCACGGTCGGAGTCGGGTTGCGCGCCGTTATCGGTGGCGGCGCTGTCGGAGGTGCCGGGCGCCGACGCATCCGAGCGTGCCGCCCGCTCGTCGGCGAGGGTCTGCTCGAGTTCGGCGATCGGATCGTCGAACGTGCTGACATCGCCACCGATCACCCGGTCGATGAAGCCGGCCGGCTGATCGAGATCCTCGCCGTCGGGCATCAGGTCGGGGTGTGCCCACACGCCGTCACGGGTGGCCACGTCGCCGGCCTCGAGCAACGAGCGCCACAGCGCCGAGGCCTCCCGGACCTTACGCGGGCGCAACTCGAGCCCGACGAGGGTGGCGAAGGTCTGCTCGGCCGGGCCACCGGATGCGCGACGACGGCGCATCGTCTCGGTGAGCGCCGCGGTGCTCGGTATCCGATCCGAAAGTGCTTGGGAGACCACTTGTTCCACCCATCCCTCGATCAACGCGAGCAGCGTTTCCAGCCGGTTGAGGGCGGCCTTCTGCTCCGGGGTGGTGGTCGGCTCGAAGGACGCCGACGAACTCATCAGTTCCTCGAGCTTCGACGGGTCGGAGAACAACTCGGCCGGATCGATACTGCTGGTGAGGTCGTTGATACCGGAGAAGTCGATGGTGATTCCGCGCGCGTACTCCTCCACCGTGGACAGCAGTCGCTGTCGCAGCCACGGCACATGGGTGAACAGGCGCACGTGGGCGGCCTCGCGGGCGGCGAGAAAGACGACGATCTCCTGTGCGGGCTGTTCGAGTCCGTCGGCGAAGGTGGCGATGGCCTCGGGCAACAGCACCGCCTCGCCCTCGGGGGCGAGCGGCAGTCCGATGTCGGTGGAGGTGAGCACCTCCTTGGCGAGCTGACCGAGCCCCTGACCCAACTGGGTGCCGAACGCCATCCCGCTCATCTGGGTGAGCATGCCCATCATCGGCCCGGCGAACTGTGCCGCCTCGGCGGGCAAACTGTTCTCCCAGGTGCGCGAAAGCTGTTGTGCCACCGGGTTGCACAGGCCCTTCCAGGTGGGCATGGTCTGCTCGAGCCATTGCACCGGGGTCCAGGCGACGGCCTTGCGGACCCCCGACGGCAGCGTGGTGGCCTCGTCGAGCCACACCTCGGCGAGCCGGACGGCGTCGGCGACGGCGTTGTTCTCCTTCTCGAGCACCGGGGTGAAGTTGCCGATCTGCTGACGCGCCAGGTTCGCGGCGAGTTCGTAGTTGACCGGCCCGGCCGCAGCGCCGCCACCGCCGAAACCCAACGACCCACCCGAACCCATGCCGCTGAACATGCTGCCGAGCTGGGTGAACATCTGGCCAAGCGCGGCGGGGTCGAACGACGCGGGGTCGAAACCCTCACCGCCGAGCGCGAAGCCGAAGGGATTCTGATCGCCGGCACCGCCGCTGCCGGGGTTCTCGCCGCCCGAGCCGTCGCGCTTCTTGTCACGGTCGTCACCGTCGTCGCCGCCGGAGGACGGTGAGAAGCCGAAGGGCAAATCAGTCATGACTCCACGGTACCGCCCAGATGTCGGCGCGACGGCGCCTCGACGTTCGCCTTGAGCATAGCGGGCTCAACCAGGTGTGGCGGCATCGTCGCCCACGTCGATTATGGTGGTCGGAATGACAGGGCACGCATGGACGGCGCAGCCCCATTTCCGTCGCATCGCGACCATCGCCGTCACCACACTGCTGCTTCTCACGCTCATCGTGCTCGGCACCACCGTCCAGGTGCCGTACGTGGCGCTGGGACCGGGTCCCACGGTGAACACTCTCGGCACGCTCGACGGCAAACCGGTCGTCGACATCCAGGGCGCGACCACCGACCCCACCACCGGCAACCTGAATCTGACCACCGTGTCGGTCAACGACGGGCTCACACTGTTCGACACGCTTCAGTATTGGATGTCGGGCACCTACACCGTGCAGCCGCGCGAGCAGCTGTTCCCGCCGGATCAGACCAACGAGCAGGTCCGCGAACAGAATCAGCAGGAGATGTCGGGGTCGGAGAGCACGGCGACGGCCGCCGCGCTGCGCTACCTGAACCGTCCCACCAAGCTGGTGGTGGAGTCGGTGGCCGCCGACGGCCCGTCCGCGAAGGTGCTGCGACCCGGCGATCAGCTGCTGCGGGTGGCCGGCACCGAGGTGTCGACTTCCGAACAGATGCAAGACGCGGTCCGCAAACAGAAGCCCGGCGCGGAGATCCCGATGGAGATCATCCGCGCGGGTGCGCCGCAGTCGGTCACGGTCACCGCGGGTGCCAGACCCGACGACAAGAACGTCGCCTACGTCGGTGTGACGCCGGAGGTGGTCAATGCCGACCCCTCGCTGCGGATCAGCTACAACGTGGGCGATATCGGCGGTCCGTCCGCCGGACTGATGCTCTCACTCGCGGTGGTGGACCGGCTCAGCACCGGTGAACTGACCCGCGGCAAGTTCATTGCCGGAACCGGCACCATCGCCGACGACGGCGAGGTGGGACCGATCGGCGGTATCACCCACAAGACACGCGCGGCACGAGACGCTGGTGCGACGGTGTTCCTGGTGCCGGCGGCCAACTGTGCCGAGGCCACGTCCGACGCCCCCGACGGGCTGCAACTGGTCAAGGTGGACACGATCAACTCGGCGGTGTCCGCACTCGACGACGTGACCGCCGGGCGTTCGGCCCCGCACTGCTGACCACGCCCGCACTGCTGACCACGCCCTCCGCTGATCACGCACGCGCAGACCGGCATGTCCTGACCACGCCGGCGCGGGCTGTCAGTCGGCGTCGAGAGTCGCGGCCAGCGCCTCCTGCAGGGTGGCGGCGAGCTGCGGATGGGTGAGTATCTCCATCGGCGCTGCATCGTCCTCGGTGGAGTCGGGCTGCAACCGCATCAGCGCCAGACGCGGTCCAGATCGCATCGCGCCGACGGCGACTCGCGCGACGCGGCTCTGCGGGTGTGTCCGGGCAGCGGTGCGGGCGGCCGACTCGGCGGCAGCGGGATCGGCGAGTAGTGGCTCGAACGCCGAGTCCAGGTCCGATTCTGCGTCGGGAGGTAGCACCACGATCTCGAGCACGAGCGCGGCGCCGGCGACCGCCTGCGGCCACGACGTGGTCGCCAGAACCTCCTCCAACTGCGCGTACGGCTCATCCCCGCCGGCCACTTCGAGCGGCTCCTGCGCAATGGGGCTCAGCGCCGACTCGTCGTCGGGATCGACCAGTTCGGGGTGCTCAGCGGCGAGAAAGGCCGTGGTCACCAGCGCGAACAACTCCGGCGGCCGATTCCAGCCGAGCGGATCGGCGTAGTCGAGGATGTCGCGCAGCGCCCTGCCGAGATCATCGCTGCTCAGGGGTACGTCGGTGTGGGAGTCGGTCACCGACCCCATCATGCCCGCCGGTTGGTGCTGCGCTCACCCCACGCCGGGAACCGGCCGGTCGTCGTCCGCGTTGTGAGTGCGTCAGAGTTGCACGGGCGTGGCGCGAGGTTGACGGGCGTGGCGCAAGGCTCACAGCGCGGCGAGGTCTCCGACCGGCTGCCAGTAGAGTGGTGGCCACTGTCGCGCCTTGAGGCAGGTGTGATCCGACCGGGCATGCCCGGAATGAGCGTTTTGGGAGTGGATAGGTGGGCGTTCGCGGGCCGGCTGGCATGCCGACACTGTCGCGCAGAAGCAAGATCGCCATCGGTGTGGGCGTCGCAATACTGGTGCTGCTGTTGGTGGGGCCCCGGCTCGTCGGCATCATCACCGACTGGCTGTGGTTCTCCGACCTGGGCTATACCCGGGTGTTCTCGACCATCATGTGGACCCGGGTGGTGCTGTTCGTCATCGCCGGAATCGTCACCGGCCTCATCATCTTCGGTGCCATCGCGCTGGCCTACCGGTCGCGCCCGGTGTTCGTGCCCGCCAGCGGACCCAACGATCCGCTGGCCCGCTACCGCGCCTCGATCATGGGGCATCTGCGCTGGTACGCCTTGGTTCCCCCGATCATCATCGGTCTGATCTTCGCTCTCGTCGCCCAGGGATCGTGGGCCACGGTGCAGACGTTCCTGCACAGCACCGACTTCGGCCAGCGGGACCCGCAATTCGGTCTCGACGTCGGCTTCTACGCCTTCGACCTGCCGTTCTATCGATTCCTGCTCAACCTGCTGTTCGTCGTCGTGGTGATCGCGTTCTTCGCCAACCTCGTCACCCACTACCTGTTCGGCGGCATCCGTCTCGGCGGCGGCGGCAACTCCATCACCAATTCGGCCCGCATCCAGCTCGCCGTCCTCGCCGGCACGTTTCTTCTGCTCAAAGCCGTGTCGTACTGGTTCGACCGCTATTCGCTGCTGTCGAGTCAGCGCAAACAGGAGATCTTCACCGGAGCGAGTTACACCGACATCAACGCGGTGCTGCCGTCCAAACTGATCCTGATGGTGGTCGCGATCATCTGTGCCCTGGCGTTCTTCGCGGGAGCGGTGCTGCGCGATCTGCGTATTCCGGCTCTGGCCACCGTGCTCATGCTGTTCACCGCGTTGGTGATGGGCATCTTCTGGCCGCTGGGTATGGAGCAGTTCTCGGTGAAGCCCAACGCCGCGCAGAAAGAGCTGGAATACATCCAGCGCAATATGGACGCCACGTCGCGCGCCTATGGCATCGTCGACGGCAAAGACGTGGTCTATGAACGCAACTGGACCCAGCAGCCGGCCGATCCGGTGGCGGTGAACAACGACGCGGCGACGCTGTCGAACATCCGCATCCTCGATCCCAACGTGATCGAGCCCGCGTTCACCCAGCGCCAGAAGCTCAAGAACTTCTACGGCTTCCCCACGCAGCTGGCCGTGGACCGCTACACCGTCGACGGGCAGCAGCGCGACTTCATCGTCGCCGCCCGTGAGATCGATCCGAGCAAATTCGATGCGAACCAGCAGAACTGGATCAACAAGCACACCGTGTTCACGCACGGCAACGGGTTCATCGCCGCGCAGGCCAACACCGTCGACGAGGCGTCGTCGGATGCCGAGAGCGATCGCGGTGGCCTGCCGGTGTTCGCTGTCAGCGACCTGGAGAACTACCAGACCCCCGAGTACAAGGCCAACGCCCCGATCAGGGTGACCCAGCCCCGCATCTACTTCGGCGAGATGATCGCCAAGGTCGATCCGGACTACGCGATCGTGGGGTCGGTCGAGGGAGACCGCGAGTACGACCTGGACGGCAAGAACTACACCTACGACGCCGATTCGGGTGTCTCCCTGGGGAACTGGTTCAACCGGGTGCTGTATTCGGTCAAGTACACCGAGCGCAACATCCTCCTGTCCAATGCCATCAACCCGAACTCGCGGATCATCTACAACCGCGACCCCCGCGACCGCGTGAAGAAGGTGGCGCCCTGGCTGACGGTGGATTCCAAGACGTATCCGGCGGTGATGGCCGACGGCTCGATCAAGTGGATCGTCGACGGATACACCACTCTGGCGACCTACCCGTACGCGCAGCGGATGTCGTTGCAGGACGCCACATCTGACGCGCAGGACCTCAATCGCGGGCAAACCGGCCGCAGTCAGGTCAACAAGCAGGTGTCCTACGTCCGCAACTCTGTGAAGGCCACTGTCGACGCCTACACCGGCAAGGTCGAGCTGTACCAGTTCGACGAATCCGATCCCGTGCTCAAGACATGGATGAAGGTGTTCCCCGGAACGGTCAAGTCGCACGCCGAATTCGAGCGGCAGTCCGACCTGAAGTCGCACGTGCGCTATCCCGAGGATCTGTTCAAGATCCAACGCACCCTGCTCTCGCGGTACCACGTTTCCGATCCGGGAACGTTCTTCCGTAGCAACGATTTCTGGTCGATTCCGAGCGATCCGACCAAGGACGACGCGACGCAGCAGGGGCTGAGCCAGCCACCGTATTACTTCACCGCGGCGGCACCGGGTGGTACCGCGTCGCAGTTCCAGTTGACGACGGTGATGAACGGGTTCAACAGCCGCTTCCTTGCCGCGTACATGACGGCCTCGTCCGATCCTGAGGACTACGGCAAGATCACCGTGAAGACGCTGCCCACCACCAAACAGACCGTGGGTCCGCAGCAGGCGCAGGAGAACATGAAGAGCTCCGGTCCGGTGGCGTCGGATCGCAAGCAGGTGGAGGACACCACCAAGGTGACCTACGGCAACCTGCTCACGCTGCCGGTGGGGCAGAACGGTGTGTTGTACGTCGAGCCGATGTACACGCAGTCCAAGACGGATGATTCCGCGATCCCCAAGCTCTATCGCGTGCTGGTGTACTACAACGCCGCCACCGATCAGGCCAGGGTGGGTTACGCAGCGACAGTGGCCGATGCCCTCAACCAGGTGGGTATCAATCCGTCGGAGGTCACCGCGCCCGAGAGCGGCCCGGCGTCGGTGGGCAACGACGGGCAGCCCGTGTTGGCTCCGCCCGTGCAACCCCAGCAGAACGGTAACCAGCAGTCGACGCCGCAGCGCGACGCCGCCGTGAAGGAGATCGGCGCTGCCCTCGACGCGTTGAAGGACGCGCAGACCAAGGGTGACTTCAAGGCCTACGGTGACGCGCTCGACCGGCTGAACAAGGCCGTCCAGCAATACGAAGCGCTGCCCGCGTCGAACTGATCGAGGTGGGCGGGCGCCCCTCGGAGCTCAGACGCGTCAGCCCCGGTAACGGCTGAGGTAGCGCCGCGTCTCGGCGGGCGTGTTGTCGGGCAGCACCGGGCTGTGGTGGTGCCGATGGGTCAGCGTCATCATGATCGCCACCGCTCCGGCGAAGGCCCCGACCATCAACAGCCCGCACGCGATGGCAGGCGCAGTGTGGCCGGTTGCCATCGATATCAGCCAGAGTGCTGCAAGAGCGAACCCGGCGAGCATCAGCAGGAACGCGACGACGCTCATCGGGTGGTTGCCGTGACTCTCGTGATGGGAATGGTGTTTGGCTGACATGGCATGCCTCCTCATCCGTGACCTTGGTGCAGGTAGTGTAACTCGACTGTGATGTGAATCACACTCAATTGGGTCTTCGACGGCGTAGCAGATGAATATGCGGCGCGCTCCATCGCGCCCGGAATGCCTCCGCGGCGCGTCGGCATTGATCACTGTCCCTTCACGCGGGCTTTTGGGATATGTCGGCCCACCAATCATGTGACAATGCCTGTTGGTTCATCGCTGGACGGAAGCATCGCGCGATTGTTCTCCACCGCCGGTGACGTAAGGCGGGTACGGACGGTCCGATTGAGACGTGAGGTGCGTCACCGTCAGCTTGGAATCGGTCCAGATCGCGGCTGTCTGCGCAGTTCAGGGCTGTGAATGCGACGGATTTGCAACTGCGCCGAACGTCCCTGTAACGTGGTGTTCACCGACGCGGGGTGGAGCAGCTCGGTAGCTCGCTGGGCTCATAACCCAGAGGTCGCAGGTTCAAATCCTGTCCCCGCTACCAAAGTTAGATTGTTAGAACCACGGTCCTCAGGGGCCGTGGTTCTTTCTTTTTCCCACGGCATGGCACCTCTGGGGCGTTCGATGGTCAGGAACCCGGGGATTCGGGCGTGTGGGGCGGTTCTACGGGCGCGGGTCGGTAAATCCCTCCCGGTCGTCTCTCCGCCTCTGAAGCCATTTCCGGTGACCTCTGTTGCGTCGATGAGGTCACTGGTTCTAACGATGTTGTTCTGCTCCCGCTTCCGTTCGGCGGCCAGGGTTGCGGCCAGATCGTCGTTCATGAGCAGTTGGTAGGCCGGGGTCAGGTCGCTGGCGACGATGTCGTCAACGTGGACGTAGAGGTGTGTGAAGATGCTCTGGTTGAGGTCACGGCGCGACTTGGTGTCTGCCGACAGGTAATGCTCGTAGGCCTTGCCGAGAAGCTCTAGGCAACCTTCGAGCTTGGTGGTGAGGTGGGATTCCTGGAGATCGAACTCGCAGAGCTTCGCCTGCGCTCGCACGCTCGGCTGCGATGCGTGCTTGCTCGGTGCGGAGCTCCGGTGTACCGATTGCGTCGGCATAGAACGCTTCGAGTAGCTTGCGGCTCTCTTGTTCGAGCTGCTGGAGTCGCTCGGAGGCTGCCTGTCGTGCCTGCGCGGCATCTGGGAGCAGAACGCGCATGTGGTCGAGGACGAGCCCTCGGATCGCGGTGGTCTGCTTCGGGCTGAGCGTCACGGTCTGCCAGTGAGCGGTCACGAGGTCTTCGAGGTGTGGCGCTTGGATGGCGCGAAAGGTGCAGCCGTTCTAGAGTCGTTGGCGTCCGAGGCAGTAGAAGTAGTCGTAGACGGTGCCCACCCGATTGCGGGTCTTCTCGAATGTGAGCGGTTCGCCGCATTGCCCGCAGTAGACCGAGCCCTTCAGATAGTGATTGTGCACGCGGCTTCTCGCGGCTCTGGTGGCGGGCCTGGCGGACCCGCTGGACCTCAGCGAAGAGCGCTTCGCTGACGAGGGCTGGGTGGCTGCCGGGGTACTCGACACCTTCGAACTTACCGCACCCGTGTAGTAGCGGTTCTGGAGCATCGACGTGATGTGCGAGTGCGCGATCGGCCGGCTGGGGCGATTCGGCCGGGTCACGGTGGTCACGCCGCGCTTGTCGAACTCGTCCTTGATCATTCCGGCTGTCCACTCGCCGGTGGCGTAGCGCTCGAACATCCAAGTGACCCAGTGGCCGCGCTCGGGGCCGATGACGACGGTCTTCACTTCTCTGCCGTCGTCGGTGCGGATGCGGCTGTTGAGTTAGCCGAAGGGTGCCATGCCCGGAGTGCCGCCGCGGAAGCTGTACGACGTCGTTGGAGTCGAGCCGAACCCGGCTAGTGCTGTCGTGATCAGGCGTAGCGGCAAGCGCTGACTGGGCATAGCTGTCTCACATCGTGGCTCGGGTCATGACGTCCCCGATCTTGTCCCACAGCTCTGGCATGCTGATCGCAGCAGATTACGCAAGTGACGATGTTCGCACATATGTTCTAAACAATGATATAATGTGAACATCATTAAATGGGGTAGCCTCGCGATGCCCGGGAGAGATGGATATGTCACCGACGACAAAAGAAGGGCAGCGGGCCGAGCTGCACAAGACAATTTGGCGAATCGCCAATGATCTTCGTGGAAGCGTGGATGGCTGGGACTTCAAGAGTTATGTACTCGGCATGCTGTTCTATCGATTTATCTCCGAAAATCTCACCGCATACTTAAATAAGCTCGAACACGAAGCCGGAGACGCGGGCTTCGATTACGCAAAGCTCGACGACAAGAACGCTGAGTTTGGTCGTAAAGATACTGTCGACGAAAAGGGCTTCTACATCCTGCCGTCTGAGCTCTTTCAGAACGTCCGCGAGCGTGCACCCCGAGATGTGAACCTGAACGAGACCCTTGAGCGGGTCTTCAAGAACATCGAAGGGTCGGCCGTCGGCACTGAAAGCGAAGATGACCTCAAGGGCCTGTTTGACGACCTCGACGTCAACAGCTCCAAGCTCGGTAACACCGTCGCCAAGCGTAACGAGAAGCTAGTCAAGTTGCTCGACGCAATCGGCGACCTTCCGCTCGGCAACTTTGAAGACAACTCGATCGACCTTTTCGGCGATGCCTACGAGTACCTCATGCAGATGTACGCATCCCAGGCCGGCAAATCAGGTGGCGAGTACTACACGCCGCAGGAGGTCTCCGAAGTGCTCGCAAAAATCACCGTCGCGGGCAAGAAGCGGGTGAATCGCGTCTACGACCCGGCCGCTGGGTCGGGATCGCTGCTGCTCAAGTTCGCCAAGGTGCTCGGCAAAGGGAACGTAGGTGGCTTCTACGGCCAGGAGATCAACCTGACCACCTACAACCTCGCCCGCATCAACATGTTCCTGCACGACGTGAACTACGAGAAGTTCGACATCGCCCACGGCGACACGCTCACCGATCCGCAGCACTGGGATGACGAGCCGTTCGAGGCGATCGTCTCCAATCCGCCCTACTCGATCAAGTGGGAGGGCGACGCCAATCCGCTGCTGATCAACGATGAGCGGTTCGCCCCGGCGGGCGTACTCGCGCCGAAGTCCAAGGCCGACTTGGCATTTACGATGCACATCCTGTCGTGGCTGGCCGTCAACGGCACGGCGGCGATCGTTGAGTTTCCGGGTGTGCTCTACCGCGGTGGTGCGGAGGCGAAGATCCGAAAGTATCTGATCGACAACAATTACGTCGACTCGGTGATCCAGCTACCGCCAGATCTGTTCTTCGGCACCACGATTGCGACATGCATCATCGTGCTCAAGAAGTCCAAGAAGGACAACAGCGTGCTGTTCGTCGATGCATCGGCAGAGTTCAAGCGCCTCGGCAACAAGAACAAGCTGCTTCCGGAGAACCAGAATCATATTCTCGACACCCTATCGGCCCGCCAAGACGCCGACCATGTCGCGAAGCTCGTGGCAAACGAAGACATCGCAGCCAACGACTACAACATCGCAGTGTCCAGCTATGTCGAGCAAGAAGATCTGCGCGAGATCGTCGACATCGCGGAACTGAACGCCGAGATCGCTCGGATCGTCGTCCGGCAGCAGCAACTCCGCACGTCTATCGATGAGATCGTGGCCGACCTCGAAGGGGTCGCCAAGTGAAGGCGGTCGACACAAATCTGTTGAAGCTGCTGAAGCAGAGTGATCGGTTCGTCGTGCCGATCTATCAGCGGGTCTATTCGTGGGGTGAGGCGGAGTGCGAGCAGCTATGGCAAGACATCATCCGCGCTGGTGCACGTGAGAAGCTGAACAGCCATTTTACCGGCTCGATCGTCTACATCGAGCGAGACCAAGGCTCCAACACTTCGCGCGAGCCCGACCTGATAATCGACGGACAACAACGCGTCACCACAGTGACACTTGTTCTGGCCGCGCTCGCCGCCAAGTTGGAAACCCTGCCGGTAGATGAACAGGAACCCGAGCCGGGCTTCGCCCCACAGAAGATTCGGGGGCTGTACTTACGGAATGAGTATGAATCCGGCGATGACTACTTCAAGCTGACACTGTCTCAACGCGACAGAGATGCCTTGAAGGCAGTTGTCCGAAGTGCTCCGATGCCTGATACCACCTCACGGGTAGCGGACAATTACGCATACTTTGTTGCCCGACTCGATGATCCCGAGATCGACCTGACCCACGTCTGTAAGGGGCTCGACAAACTCGTAGTGGTCGATGTGAAGCTCACCCGCGGTATGGACGACCCGCAGCTGGTGTTCGAGTCGATGAACGCCACTGGCAAGAAGCTTTCCCAAGCTGACCTCATCCGCAACTTCGTGCTGATGGACCTACCGCCAGCGCAACAGGAGCAGCTCTACGAGGACTACTGGTTCCCGATGGAGCGCCTGTTCCAGGGTGACGACGAGAAGCGGTTTGACGAGTTCGTCCGTCACTATCTAACCGTCAAGACCAACTCCATCCCGCGCCTCATCGAGATCTACGAGGCTTTCAAGGCATACGCCTTTGAGCAGGAAGCCGCAGGTACTAGCAGAGATGACCTGGTCATCGACCTCAGCCGCCACGCGACATGGTTCGCCAACATGGCACTTGGGAAGGAACCCGATACGAAACTGGCGCGCAGATTCGCCGAAGTCGACCAGCTTGCCACCGTCACGTACCCGTTCCAACTGCGCCTCTACGCGGACTACGCAGCCGGTGTCCTCAGCGGTGATGACTTCGCCGCAATCCTCGACGCGGTGATCTCGTACCTGTTCCGCCGGGTGGTATGCCGCATTCCTACCAACAGCCTCAACAAGACCTTCGCGAACCTGTCTGCCGCGATCAACGAGGACAACTATGTCGTAAGCGTCTGCGCACGCCTCCTGACACTGCCGAACTATCGGCGATTCCCGGCCGACGAAGAGTTCGAGGAGGCTCTCAAGACCACCGACATGTACAACGTGAAGCGTCGCAGCTACTTCTTCCGAAAGATGGAGAATCACGGCCGCAAGGAAGAGGTGTCGATCGCCGAATACACGATCGAACACATCATGCCGCAGAACGCCAATCCCGCGTGGCAGCAAGCGCTCGGGGCCAATTGGGAGGCCGATCACGACCGCTACCTCCATACCCTCGGCAACCTCACCTTGACCGGCTACAACCCGGAGTACTCCGACCGCCCGTTCGACGACAAGAGAGACATGGAAGGCGGATTCAAGCACAGTCCGCTCCGTCTCAACCAAGGGCTTGCGCAGCTTGACTCCTGGAACGCAGTCGAGATTGGCAAGCGCGCCAATACTCTTGCAGCACAAGCAGTTGCGATCTGGGGTCGACCCAAGTACGACGATGCTCTCCTTGCGGGATACAAAGAGAGTTTCAGCGATCAGAAGCGATTCGACTGGTCGCAGGCGCACGCCATCCTGGACGCTCTGCCCACTGGGCGATGGACGAGCTACAACAACCTCGCCGAGGCTGTGGGAACCGGGCCCGTCGCGATGGCCGGCCACCTCAGCCGCAGCGCAGATTGCGACAACGCCTATCGTGTTCTGAGGTGGGACGGGCGGGTCGCCGACGAGTTTCGCTGGCATGACCCCGAGGATCAGCGTGACCCGATTGACGTTCTGCGCTCGGACGGTATCAGGATTGCCGATGGCCACGCAGACCCCGAGCAGCAGCTCGCGGTTGAAGACCTTCTCGCGCTGGTCGGGGAGGACGAACTGTGAGCCGTATCGATGACTTGATCGCAGAGCTCTCTCCGAACGGAGTTGAGTTTAAGGCCCTTGGAGATATTGCTCAGCTGGTTCGTGGGAACGGCATGCCAAAGAGTGTGCTCACCGATTCTGGTGTCGGTGCTATTCATTATGGGCAAATCTATACTAAGTATGGTGCGTGGACAGACCAAACACTGTCTTTTGTTTCCCCTGAAGCCTCCGAAAAGCTCGCAAAGGCTGATCCTGGCGACATTATCATCACGAATACGAGTGAAAACCTTGATGATGTCGGTAAAGCGGTTGCCTGGCTGGGAGATGGTCAAATTGTGACAGGCGGCCATGCAACCATAATTAAGCACTCGATGGAGCCGAAGTACTTGTCTTACTGGTTACAATCTCCAGCTTTCTACGACCAGAAGCGCGTGCTCGCGACCGGGACAAAAGTAATAGATGTCTCTGCGAAGAAGCTCGAAACTATCAGAATTCCCGTGCCGCCTCTCGAAGTGCAGCGCGAGATTGTGCGAATATTGGATCAGTTCACTCAGCTGGAAGCAGAGCTGGAAGCAGAGCTGGA
Organism: Gordonia sp. NPDC003429; assembly: GCF_053588575.1. NCBI lineage: Bacteria > Bacillati > Actinomycetota > Actinomycetes > Mycobacteriales > Gordoniaceae > Gordonia > Gordonia sp. NPDC003429. The sequence goes on along the minus strand of NZ_JBSFQF010000004.1, from coordinate 194,979 downwards.
AGCGCGCCGCCGCCAGTACGACTTCTATGCCGGCCAGTTGCTTACGAACGAAGATGAAGTGCCTCGTGTGCGGTTTGGTGATGTTGCCACGATCGTTCGAGGAGCTTCGCCACGACCGATCCAGAAGTTCGTTACGACATCTGCAGAGGGCGTTCCTTGGATAAAAATCGGCGATGTTCCCCCTCGCGGTAAATACATCACCGCTACTGCTCAGCATGTGACTCCGGAAGGTGCCGCCAAGTCTCGCCGTGTTGGCCCGGGAGATTTTGTGTTGTCGAACTCAATGAGTTTCGGACGGCCATATATATCGAAGATCGAAGGCTATATCCACGACGGCTGGCTGGCTATTAGCGACTTCGAGAAGTCGTTCGTATCAGACTACCTGTACTATTTGCTGCGATCTGAACCCATTCAGGAAGAGTTCGCACGTCGCGCCGGTGCTGGGACGGTCAAGAATCTCAATGCCGAGATCGTGAGGTCAGTCGAGATTCCCCTGCCGCCAAGGGAAACGCAAGAAGAGGTAGTGGCGCTACTTGATAAGTTTGATGCCCTCGTGAATGACCTCAGTATCGGTCTCCCCGCCGAGCTCGCAGGACGTCGCAAGCAGTACGAGTACTACCGCGACAAGCTGCTGACCTTTGAGGAGGCGACGGCGTGAGTGAGGCAAAGCTACGTAAATACGACCCGATTGCTGTCTCTGCCGAGAGCACGGTCGTCGCCGAGTACGTGCCGGACGCAACGTCGGAGGCCGCATACCAGTCGGAGGCTGCGCTGGAGCGTGAGCTGGTCAAACTGCTGGAGTCGCAGGCATACGAGTACCTGGCGATCACGTCGGAAGCGCAGCTCGTGGCAAACCTCCGCGCGCAGCTGGAGGCGTTGAACCAGATCACGTTCTCGGATGGGGAGTGGACTGACTTCTTCGACAACACGATTGCCGGAAAGAACGACGGCATCGCCGAGAAGACTGTGCGTATCCAGGAGGATTACGTGCAGATCCTCAAGCGCGACGACGGCTCAACCAAGAACATCACGCTCCTGGACAAGCAGAACATCCACAACAACCGACTGCAGGTCATCAACCAGTACGAAGTCGACCGAGCCGACCCTGCCGACGAGGAAAGCGCAGGAGGGCGCTACGCTAACCGCTACGACGTGACGGTTCTGCTGAACGGTCTGCCGATGGTGCACATCGAGCTCAAGCGGCGTGGTGTTGATATCCGCGAGGCGTTCAATCAGATCAATCGGTATCAGCGCGACAGCTTTTGGGCGGGCTCTGGACTGTTCGAGTACGTGCAGTTGTTCGTCATCAGCAACGGCACACTGACGAAGTACTACTCGAACACCACGCGCAGCCAGCACCTCAAAGAGGGGCAGAAGCCGGGAAAGGGTCGCAAGACGTCGAACTCGTTCGAGTTCACATCCTGGTGGGCGGATGCGCAGAACAAACCGATCCAAGACCTGACGTCGTTTGCGAAGACCTTCTTTGCCAAGCACACGTTACTCAACATCCTGACCCGCTACTGCGTGTTGACTGCCGATCGGCTGCTGCTCGTCATGCGTCCGTACCAGATTGTGGCGACCGAGCGAATCTTGCAGCGCATCGACATCGCCACGAACTACAAGCAGCTCGGCTCCGTCGCGGCCGGGGGATACGTGTGGCACACCACGGGCTCGGGCAAGACGCTGACATCGTTCAAGACGGCACAGCTCGCCTCGAAACTACCGAGCGTGGAAAAAGTGCTGTTTGTCGTGGACCGCAAGGACCTCGACTATCAGACGATGCGCGAGTACGACCGCTTCCAAAAAGGTGCAGCGAACTCCAACACCTCGACGGCCGTGCTGAAGAAGCAACTCGAAGACCCGACCGCCCGGATCATCATCACGACGATCCAGAAGCTTTCGACCTTCATCAAGGCCAACAAGAATCACGCGATCACCGGTGAGCATGTCGTGATCATCTTCGATGAATGTCACCGTTCGCAGTTCGGTGATATGCACACCGACATCACCAAGGCGTTCAAACGCTACAACCTGTTTGGCTTCACCGGCACTCCGATCTTCGCCGAAAACAGTGGCAGCGGCGGCAATCCGCAGTTCAAAACCACCGAGCAGGCGTTTGGTGAGAAGCTGCACACCTACACGATCGTCGACGCGATCACCGACAAGAACGTGCTGCCTTTCCGGATCGACTACATCAACACGATCAAGGTCGGCAATCCCGATGACAAGCAGGTCTCGGCGATCGACCGGGAGAAGGCGCTGCTGGACGAGCGCCGCATCGGTGAGATCGTCAAATACACCCTGCAGCACTTTGACCAGAAGACGAAGCGGTCGTCGAGCTACGAGCACTCGGTGGTGACCAACGTGCCGCAGGCGACACGCACACGCCGTCAAGCCGAAGCGCTGCGCGAACGCAAACGGGTGCGCGGCTTCAACGCCATTTTCGCTACTGCCTCGATCCAGGCGGCACGTATCTACTACAACGTGCTGAAGTGGGAACAGGAGAAGCTGCCCGCCGATAAGCGCCTCAAGATCGGGCTCATCTACTCCTACGGAGCCAACGAAGCAGTCGACGACGGCATCATCGATGACGAGGGCTTCGAGACCGACGATCTCCCGACCGACGCACGCTCGGCCCTCGAAGACGCGATCATCGACTACAACGAGATGTTCGGCACCAGCTACGACACCAGTGCCGACAAGTTCCAGAACTACTACAAGGATCTGTCGCAGCGGTTGAAGAACCGCGAACTCGACCTGGTGATCGTGGTCAATATGTTCCTCACCGGGTTCGATGCAACCACGCTGAACACCCTGTTCGTGGACAAGAACCTGCGCGCGCATGGCCTGATCCAGGCGTACTCCCGCACCAACCGCATCCTGAACTCAGTAAAGACCTATGGCAACATCGTTGCCTTCCGCGACCTCGAGGACGCCACCAATAAGGCGCTGGAGCTGTTTGGCAACAAGGACGCACGCGGTGTGGTGATCCTCAAGCCCTACGGGGAGTACTACAGCGAGTACTCCGAGAAGGTGCACGAGATGCTGTCGGCGTTCCCGCTCGGAGAGCCGATCGTCGGCGAGGCCGCGCAGAAGGAATTCATCGCGCTGTTTGGGCAGATCCTGCGGCTGGAGAACATCCTCACATCGTTTGACGACTTCGCCGGCAACGAGATCCTGACTGAACGCCAGGGTCAGGACTACCGCAGTGTCTACCTCGACCTGTACGCCGAGTTCCGCAAGGGCACCGACGCCGACAAAGAGCTGATCAACGACGACGTGGTCTTCGAGGTCGAACTGATCAAGCAGGTCGAGATCAACGTCGACTACATCCTCATGCTCGTCGCCAAGTACCGCGAGGAGCACGGCGGCGATGGCGAGGACAGGGAGATCCGCGCTGAGATCTCTCGTGCGGTCGATGCCAGCCCGACCTTGCGCAACAAGAAGGACCTCATCGAGGACTTCGTCGACTCGGTATCGGTCGACGGAGCGATCGACGAAGAGTGGCAGGCATTCATCGCGGCCAAGCGCGAAGCTGAGCTGGCCAAGATCATCGAGGACGAGAACCTCCGTGCCGACAACACGCGCGACTTCGTCGAGACGGCCTTCCGCGATGGCGCGCTACGCACCACCGGTACGGCGATCACCAAGGTGCTGCCTCCCGTGTCCCGATTCGCGAACGGCGGCGGTCATGGCGAGAAGAAGCAGCGTGTGATCCAGAAACTCGCCGCGTTCTTTGAGCGGTTCTTCGGGCTGGGCACTGGAGGCGACCAGTGAGGGAAAACAGCTGGGAGCAAGTGCAATTGAAGCGCCGAGTGTTCGCGAGACACTGCTTGATCAGGAAAGCGCTGGCATGAGGGTTCGGCAGGTCGAAATCGAGAACTTCCGCGGAATCGTGGCGGGACACGTAGTGTTCCAGCAGCACACCCTGCTGGTCGGCGGAAACAACATCGGGAAGTCGACGGTCTGCGACGCACTGGAGCTGGTATTGGGGCCAGAACGTCTCTATCGTCGCCCCGTCATCGACGAGCACGACTTCTCTCACGGCGACTACATTGGTGGCGAGGGCGACCCCCGCGAGATACGTATTCGCGTCGTGCTCACTGACCTATCGGACGAACAGTTGCGTCGGTTCTTCCAGCACGTCCGGCGATGGGACGACGAGACGCTTTCGTTCATCGACGAGGAGCCAGACAGTATCCAATCCGCCGACGGCGACGGAACCGTTTGGGCGCTGCCCGTGATCTTCATTGGACGATATGACCGCGAGGAAGACGACTTCATCGGGGACACGTTCTTTGATCACCCGCTGCCCGAACTCGACGATCTTGACGAAGACGAGCGCGCATCACTTGGCGCGGGCCGCGCGCAGTTCAGCCGCTTGCACAAGCGGGTTTGTGGCTTCGTCTTCTTGCGAGCGCTGCGCACCGGATCTCGTGCGCTCAGTCTGCAGCGCGGTTCGCTGCTCGACTCCATACTCCGGCTAGGCGGTGAGGGCGCGGAGGAGATGTGGCGGGATGCGCTTGGCGCGTTGCAGAACCTCGATCCAGCTATCGGAGAGATCGAACAACTTAGGATCATCCGGGAGAACATTCGCACGCGACTCGGTAAGTTTGTCAACCTGGCTCCTAGTGAGAACGCTGCGGCTTTCTTCGCATCAGATCTCACACGTGAGCACCTCCGTGAAGTCGTCCGACTCTTCGTTGCGACACAACCGAGCAACCACTCAGTACCGTTCACCAAGCAGGGCACTGGCTCGATCAACCTGCTGGTCTTCGCATTGCTGACGATCATCGCGGACCTCAAGGAAGACCAGTCGGTCATCTTCGTGATGGAGGAGCCCGAGATCGCCCTTCCTCCTCACACCCAGCGGCGCGTGACGAAGTACGTGGTGCAGCAAATGGGACAGTCGATTGTCACCTCCCATTCGCCCTACGTCATCGAGCAGTTCGATCCGGAGAACGTAGTGATCCTGTCGCGCGATGGGAATACGTTCTCCGGCGCACCGATCGACACGACGAGCGTCAAGCCTAAGACATACCGCACGCAGCGTCGCCAGTTTGCAGAGGCGATCCTGAGTCGGGCGGTCTTCGTCCTTGAGGGTCAGACGGAGATGGTCGCCGTGCACGCCGTCTCATCGGCGCTCGAGCAGGTCCGTGACGATTACTCGCACGTTGATCTCACCGGCGTCACCCTCTTCAATGCAGGAAATGACCGCGAAGTGCCGCGGTACGCCCCGATCTTCAAGGCGCTTGGCAAGCGGGTCTATGGCATGCGAGACAAGCTGAACGCCCCTGATGCAGCGGACGCGGCTGAGAACATCAAGTCGTTCGACGAGTTCTGGGAGTCGCCGGAGACCGGCATCGAGCAGATCCTCGTGAAGCAGGTTTCAACGCGTGTGTTGCGGAGCTTCCTCGACAAAGTCGTGCAGCGCGACGACTATCCGTCAAGCCATCCCTACGTGGCCGAGCAGGTTGCTGATGACGACTTGGCCGAGTTGGCAGTGAAGGTGCTGAAGGCTCGCAAGGGCGATGCGTTTGGCTTCGGATACACCGGCACACTCATCGAGCAGTGCGAGACCGAGGCCGATCTACCAGCTTTCATTCGGGACGCGCTCCTCACCATCAACGAACAGCTCCAGGACGAGCCTGAACTGATACTGGACGACGACACTGCAGCGCCGGGGGCCGGTGCTGCAGAGCCCGAGGAGTAGGTGGCGTGGAGTTGCAGCTCTCCGAGACTGCCCAGGGAGCCGTGGACCACGATTGCCCCGTCTTGGTACTCGGCGGCCCCGGCTCCGGCAAGACCACGCTGTCGCTTCTGAAAGCCCAAGCGATGCTTCCCGTCCTGCAGCCTGGCCAGGAGATCCTCTTCCTCAGTTTCTCTCGGGCTGCCGTCCGGCAGGTTGAGATCCGCTGTCGCGATATTTTGCGTTCGGAAGAGCGTCGGCAAATCGCGGTGCGCACCTACCACGCGTTCGCGATGGAGGTTTTGCGCGCACATGGTCGACTGCTCACCGGACATGCTCCGCGAATCGTCTATCCCGGCGACGAGAACCTCTCTAAAGCGGTCTTCGAAGGAGACTGGGACACCGAGATCGAACGCCTGGCACGGGAGGAAGGCCGCTACGTATTCGGGCAGTTCGCAGCCGCTGCCGCCCAACTCGTTGCTGGCAGCGCGTCGATTGCATCGCTACTCGCCAATAAGTACCCCGTGGTCATCCTGGACGAGTTCCAGGACACCGACGACGCACAGTGGGCGCTTGTTCGGACGCTCTCAGAGCGGTCGAAAACCGTGTTTATGGCCGACCCTGATCAGCGGATCTTCGACTATGACGCAAGGGTAGACCCGGAGCGCCTTGATCACCTGCGCGCTCACCTCGGCCCCGCCGAGTTTGATCTCAGCGGGGAGAACCATCGAAGTCCTGACGCTGGCATCCTGCATTACGCCAACGCCGTACTGACGAACCGACCTTTGCCGGACACCAAAGACGTGATCACGCGCGCATACTGGGCGAACGCTTTCGACAGCACCGTTCACGCTGGCGTGGTCTGGATGCTCGGCTCGCTCCGCAAGGCGGGTATCGCTCATCCCTCCGTCGTCGTACTTGCCAGAACGAACGCGCTCGTCGGCAAGCTGTCGACGATCCTGGCGCAAGAGCACAATTTCAACGGCCAGACGATCAGACCCGTCGAGCACGACGTATTGTGGGACGCCGACCTCACGGCAGCGGCTGCCCTGGTAGTGGCTTCGATTCTCGAATGGCCGGGCTGCCCCAAGGAGGTGGCACTCGGCCAGACCTTCGACCGCATCGCCGATTATTTCGATGCGAAGAACGCTGCCAACGCGAGCAACGCCGCTCGTCAGACCAGCGAGCGTTACCGAACTGCTGCAGATCGGGCGCGCAGAGGTGAGACGCAACGGCTGGCGAGCGCCAAGGCTCTCGCTGCCTCATACGACAGCGGTCTGGTGCTTCAGGGTGATCCTGCACAGGACTGGCTACACGCGCGTGATCTGTTGGCAGCTGGGAACGATTTGTCGGATCTGCTGGCCAACGCCAGGTTCGTCCGGCTCTTCCGGGCAACCGATGAGATCGGAAGCCGACTTGCGTCGGCATGGGATCTTCGCGGCAGCTACGGCCGCGCCATCGACTTGGTACGCCGTGCGCTCGAGGCAGGTCGGCTTCAGTCCGACCAGCGCGACCTACGCGGTTGCGTGCTCATGACTATCCACAAGGCAAAAGGCAAGGAGTTTGATGGCGTTCTGCTTGTCGAAGGGCAGTACCAGGGGAGCTTCTTCCGCGACACCGACACCGAGGCGCAACGAGCGGCAGCGAGACGACTGCTGCGAGTAGGTATCACTCGTGCACGACACCAAGTGGCGATCATCAGGCCGCAGGGCGCCGCACCCCTTGTCGGCTAGTAGCGCGCCCCATGCGGTCGAATCACGACGCCTTCCCGCCTAAGCACGTTCAGTACTGTGGTTCTCCCTAGTCCGACCTGCTCGGCAACCGCGCGACTCGTCATGCCGCCCTCGTACAGCCGAACGACGTCGCGCCGCAGCTGCTCCGTGACCCGCGATCGGAGACGTTGTTGTTTAGGTTGTGCCTGGTCAGCTCGATGTTTATCGGACCTTGGGGTGTTGGCCTTGGCACCAGCGAGGACTACCACTGTTGGAGAACTCCAACCGGTGCCCGATATCCAAGGGTCCGGTTGGAGTTTTTCTCGTTTCTGGTAGCCCCCTGTGTTTCTGGTGGTCCCTGAAGTACCCCAGGTCTAGTTCCTATGTGGGTGCGAGGGCCGGGTCGGCGGTCCCGCGGACTTGTGAGGCACTGGTCAGGGTGGCCTCGTACTCGACCGGGGTGCGGTAGTCGAGGGCTTCGTGCAGGCGTTGGTGGTTGTACCACCAGACGTATTCCAGGGTGGCCAGCTCGACTTGCTCGACGCTGTGCCAGGGTTTGTTGCGGTAGATGAGCTCGGTCTTGTAGCTGGCGTTGACGCTCTCCGCGAGGGCGTTGTCGTAGGAGTCGCCGACGGTGCCGACGCTGGGCGTGATTCCCAGTTCCACAAGTCTGTCGGTGTAGACCAACGACAGGTATTGCGACCCGTGGTCGGAATGATGAGTCAACCCGGATAGATCGGTATCGGATTGCCACACAGCGTGATTGAACGCTTGAAGTGGAAGGTCCTCTGTGCGCATGGTGGCCGCGACTGCCCAGCCTTTGATCACCCGTGTGCAGGCATCGGTGACGAACGCGGAATAGGCGAACCCCTGCCACGTCCGTACATACGTGATGTCCACGACCCAGAGCGTATTCGGTTGCTCAGCAACGAAATTCCGCTTCACCAAGTCTGCGGGTTTGGCAGCGGATGGATCGGGTCGGGTGGTGAAGACAGTCCGGCCTCGGTGCACACCACGTATCCCTGCCAGCCGCATCAGCCGGCGGGTTTGCTCGCGACCGACGTCATAGCCGTCTCGACGCAACGCGTGGTGCATCTTGAGTACGCCGTACACGCCGTAGTTGGCGGCATGCACCGTCTTGATCGCCTCCACTAACTTCACATCCCGCACTGAACGAGCAGACGCTGCACGGGATTTCGCCGCACGGTATCCGCGTGAAGTGAGGAAGACCACGCCCGCCGCCCGCAGGGTACGGCAGATGAACTCGACCCCGAACTGATCACGGAATCTATCGATGAAGGTGATCATTTCGTCGTGGTCCGGTCGAGTTCCGACGCGAAAAACGCCGACGCCGATTTCAACAGCTCATTGGTGCGTTTGAGCTCGGCAACTTCCTTCTTGAGCCGCCGGATCTCGGCATGTTCCTCACTGGTCGTGCCCGGACGCTGACCGGCGTCGATCTGGGCCTTACGCCGCCACCGGCGGAGGGTCTCCTCCGCGATCTGCTGCTTGGATGCGATCTGACGAATCGCTTCGAACTCCGAGAGCTCAGCATCGGCCTCCAGCGCTGTCTCCAACATGCGCACAGACTTCTGCCGGAACTCCGGCGTGTACTGACGTGGCATAGCTCCATCCTCCTATAGAAGACGGAACTAAACCTGGGGTACTTCACCCCACTGTGTTGTGATGATCCTGCCCGTCCGGCGGCGTACCCGGCGAAGGTCGAGAGACGCGCCGATCGCCGCGCGAGAGACCATGAAACGCCGAGATCTTTCGATTAGACGAATGTGCGTTTTGTTGAGACAATTCGGGTCACAATAAGTGCAGCGCATGCGTTGTCGGTGGGGCCACGCGCGGGGGGATTTCGGCATCGTGCAGGGTTTTCGCTGGCCACGGGGGATATGTGCTGCGGTTCTGAGGGGGACCAGTATGGCCAAGCACACCGTGGTGAAGTATGTCGACGATCTCGACGGCAAGGAACTCAACGAAGCCGTTACCGTCGCATTTGGCCTCAACGGTAAATCGTACGAATTCGACACCTCGCCGGCACATGCCCGCGAATTCGAGCGCACCCTGGAACGCTATATCGCGGTATCGCGTATTTCTGCGCCGCGGCAGCGGGGTACTCGACCGTCCAAACGCGCTCAACCCCACACCCAGGCCATCCGCGCGTGGGCGAGGGAGAACGGCTACGAGATCAGTGACCGCGGCCGTATCTCCGCGGAGATCGTCTCCGCGTTCGAGAACGACCAGTAGTCCGCCCGCCCCCGACGTCGCTCCGCTCGTCGGGGTTCGTCACCCGCGTGGCGGGGTCTACGGTGGAGTTCATGGCCACCGACAAGTCGATCCATGACCGCATCAGCGCACTGATCGGTGAAGAACACGATCTACGCGCGAAACTCGAGCGCCGCGAGATCACTCCCGACGAGGAGCACAAGCGCCTCGGCGAGATCGAGGTAGCCCTCGACCAGGCGTGGGATCTGCTTCGCCAACGACAGGCCAAGCGTGACGCGGGCCTCGACCCCAATGACGCTGCGACGCGCCCGGCGGGCGTGGTGGAGAAGTACCTGGACTGAGGCGCATCACCGGCCCGTTTTTGTCCGTTCGCCGCGCGGTGGTGACCGCCCGTCGCAGACACCCTGAACCCGATCCGTTCGGACGCTCGCATCGCTAGTGTCAACCACACCACGCAGGCGCATTCGTGAGGAAGGCGTCACGACGAAGTACGAGGGCGCATCGATGGGGATTTACGACGACACCTTCCGGCGTAGCATCGACGAGCGCGAGTCGTTCTGGCTGCAGGCCGCCGCCGAGGTCGAGTGGACACATCCGCCGTCGATCGCGCTCGACGACTCCGATGCGCCGATCTATCGATGGTTTCCCGACGGTCGGCTCAACACCTGCCACAACGCACTCGACCGGCACGTCGACGCAGGACATGGCGATCGGGTGGCCTTGATCTGGGATTCGGCGATGGTGGGGGAGATCCGCGAGTACACCTACGCCGAGTTGCTCGACGAGGTGGCCCGATTCGCCGATGTGCTTGCTCGCGCGGGTGTGTCGCACGGTGACCGGGTGATCATCTACATGCCGATGATTCCCGAGGCGGCAATCGCGATGCTGGCCTGCGCCCGGATCGGGGCGGTGCATTCGGTGGTTTTCGGCGGCTTCGCGGCACCGGAGCTGGCCACACGCATCGACGATGCGCGGCCGGTGGCATTGGTCACGGCGTCGAGCGGCCTGGAACCCGGTCGCACCGTGGAGTACCTGCCGATGGTTGCCCGGGCGCTCGAACTCGCGGCGGAACCTCCAGCAACGGTGGTGGTGAAGGATCGTCCGCAGGTCGCCGGGTCCGCCGCCGACCACGCCGCACCGGCCACCGACGCGACGTCGGCGGTGCGCTGGCTGGACTGGGATACCGAGATGGAGACCGCACGGCCGGTGCCGCCGGTGCCGGTGGCCGCGACAGATCCCCTCTACATCCTCTACACGTCGGGCACCACCGGAAAACCCAAGGGTGTGGTCCGCGACAACGGCGGGCATGCGGTGGCGCTCACCTGGTCGATGCGCAACATCTACGACATGTCCCGGGGCGACATCTGGTGGACGGCTTCGGATGTGGGATGGGTGGTGGGCCACTCGTACATCGTCTACGGCCCGCTGCTGGTGGGGGCCACCACGGTGATGTACGAAGGCAAACCGGTGGGCACCCCGGATGCGGGGGCGTTCTGGCGTGTCATCGCCGAGCATCGGGTGAACGCGTTGTTCACCGCGCCCACCGCCATTCGCGCCATCCGCAAGACCGATCCGGACGCCACACTGCTCGCCCAGTACGACATCTCGTCGCTGCGCGCGTTGTTCGCGGCCGGTGAACGGCTCGACCCCGACACGTTTGAGTGGGCCGGCGAGGTGCTCGGCATCCCGGTGATCGATCACTGGTGGCAGACCGAGACCGGGTGGGCCATCGCGGCCAATCTGCGGGGACTGGAACCGATGCCGATCAAGGCCGGTTCGCCCACTGTGCCGGTGCCCGGTTACCGCGTCGGCATCGTCGACGCGTCCGGCGACCATGTGGGCGCCGAGGTGGAGGGCAACATCGTGATCGAACTCCCGTTGCCGCCGGGCACCCTGGCCGGGCTGTGGCAGGACGAGGATCGTTTCCGCAGCTCGTATCTCGCCGCGTTTCCCGGCTATTACCTCACCGGCGACTCGGGATACATCGATGCGGACGGGTACGTGTTCGTCCTCGGCCGGTCCGACGATGTGATCAATGTCGCCGGACACCGGTTGTCCACCGGGAGCATCGAAGCCGTGGTGGCGTCGCATCCGGCGGTGGCCGAGTGCGCGGTGATCGGCATCCACGACGACCTGAAGGGTCAGCGTCCCAGCGGGTACGTGGTACTCAAGGCCGGCGTCGACATCGAACCCGACGCCCTGCGCGCCGAACTCGTTGCCTTGGTGCGCAACGAGATCGGCGCCGTGGCCACCTTCCGTGACGTGACCGTGGTCCCTGCACTGCCCAAGACTCGCTCGGGCAAGATCTTGCGAAAGACGATGCGTCAGATCGCCGATCACGAGGAGTATGCGGTGCCGTCGACCATCGAGGATCCCGATGTGCTCACCGCGCTGGTCCGTCAGATCGGTGGTCGGTCCGACGGGTCGTGACGGCGCGCGTTACGATCGGCTGAGGTGATGGATCTCGCCTGGGGGTCTCGGCTCCCGAACCGCCCACGGGCCCCGGTTCCGGACGGCTGATGGTTCCTGCTCCGATCGACGGAAGGAACTCAGTCGTGGCCCCAGAATCCGATGTACCGCCCGGGTTGCCCACCGACCCGGATGCCGAGCGCCCCTTACATTTTCGGCCGGGCGCGCTGGCCTGGGTGTTCGCCGGCGGTATCGTGGGCACCGGCCTGCGATATGTGCTCGAGGAGGCGTTTGCCCCCACGGGTCCCACCGCGTGGCCGTGGGCGACCTTCGGGATCAACCTCGCCGGGGCTTTCGTCCTGGGCGCGCTGCTGGAAGGGCTTGCCCTGTTCGGCGACGACAGCGGCTGGCGCCGCCGGATGCGACTGTTCGCCGGTACCGGGCTGTGCGGGGCGTTCACCACCTACAGCACCTTCGCACTGGAGACCTCGCTGCTGTCCCATCACGGCGCCACACCCACGGCGGTGGCCTACGCGGTGACGAGCGTGATACTCGGCGTCATCGGCGCGTGGCTCGGGATCGGGGCGGCGGCCGCGCTTCGTCGGGTGCGTCCCGGGGAGGTCGAATGATCGTCGCCGCCATGCTGATCGCCGGCGCGCTCGGTGCCCTCGCGCGGTTCGTCGTCGACGGTTCGGTCAAACGGTGGCGGTCGACGACCTTTCCGTTCGCGACGGTCGGCATCAACCTGGCGGGTTCATTTCTGCTCGGCGTGCTCGCCGGACTGGTGATCTATCACGCACTTCCCGCAGAGGTGCAGACTGTGGTGGGCACCGGATTCTGTGGTGGTTTCACGACATTCAGCACGGCGAGCTTCGAATCGGTGCGGCTTGCACAGCAGCGGCGGTCGCTGATGTTCGTCGTCAATGTTGCGGGCACACTCGTGGGGTCGGTGGCCGCGTGCGCACTGGGCCTGGTACTGGCCTGGACAATCTGAGAACGGAGAACACCGATGGACAGTGACACCGATGGACAGTGACACCGATGGACAGTGACACAGAAGGGCCGCTGCGACGGCGGGTGGCCGGCCCGCCGCCGCGGGTTGCACAGCGGGCCAACCTGGTGGTCGGTTGGGACCGGCACCCCTCGAGCCTGGCCGCGATGAGATATGCGGTGATGTTGGCCGCCGCGATCGACGCCCATGTCCATGTGGTGCACATCGTCGACCTCGACGACGCGCCGATCGACCCCGACACCGCGGACTGGGAGCGCGAATACCGCGACAACGTCTCCGGCGAGGCCCGGACCGCGCGTGAGCTTCTCGACGGGCTGGCCGCGTCGTGGACCTATCACAGCGGACATGGTTCTGCCGCAGACCTTCTCGGTGTGGTGGCCGATCGGTACGCGTCGATGATGATCGTGGTCGGCAGCCCGCGCGGTGGCGTGATGTCCTATCTCGACTCCGTGCTGGGGCAGTCGGTGGCGCACCGCCTCATCGGTCGACGCAAGGTGCCGCTGCTGCTGGTGCCCGCCGACACCGAGGTCGAGGGAATCGGCTTGGCGACCCCGGTGCCGCGGTGACCGCTCACTTCAGTTCGGCGCTGCTCTTGTTCAGAACTCGACGTGAGATGATCAGCTGCTGGATCTGCTGGGTGCCCTCGAAGATGTCGAGGATCTTGGAGTCGCGTGCCCACTTCTCCAACAGCAGACGTTCCGAATAGCCCAGTGTGCCTGCGAGTTCGACGGCCTTGTTGGTGATGTCGGTGACGGTGCGTCCCGCCTTGGCCTTCGACATCGATGCCTGCAGCGAGTTGGGCTCCTTGTTGTCGGCCATCCAGGTCGCCCGGATCGTCATCAGATAGGCGGCTTCGTAGTCGGCCTCCATCCGGATGAACTCGGCCGCTGCGGCGGGTTGGTCGGCGGCGGGCTTGTCGTAATCGATCTCGATGCCCGCCTCCTCCAGAATCCGGCGCAGTTCCTCCAACGCGGCGCGGGCGACGCCCACGGCCATGCCCGCGACCAGCGGCCGGGTGTTGTCGAAGGTCTGCATGACCCCGCCGAAGCCCTTCTTGGTGTCCACCTCCGGCGAACCGAGCAGGTTCTCCTTGGGGATTCGGCAATTGTCGAAACGGATCACGGCGGTGTCGGAGACGCGGATACCGAGTTTGTGTTCGAGACGCACCACCTCGACCCCGGGATGCTCACGCGGAACCACGAAACTCTTGATCGCGGCGCGGCCGAGACTCTTGTCCACGGTGGCCCACACCACGATGTGGGTGGCCCGCGATCCGGCGGTGACGAAGATCTTCTCGCCGTTGATGATGTATTCGTCGCCGTCGAGGGTGGCGGTGGTGGACACTGCCGCCGAGTCGGAGCCGAAGCTCGGTTCGGTGATCGCCATCGCTGCCCACACCTTGCCGAAACGCTTGAGCTGATCGTCGGTGGCCACGGCGGCAATCGCCGAGTTACCCAATCCCTGATACGGCATGCTGAGCGTCAGACCGACGTCGCCCCAACAGGTTTCGATGACATTCATCACCGACTGCATGTTGCCGCCGTTGACGTTCACCCCTGCCGGGGTCTCCTTCTTCTTCTGGCTGCGCCCACCGTCGGCGCCCGCACCAGCCTGCCCGGTCGCGGCGAGCCCGTCGTACAAGCTCGCCAAAGTGTCGAGTTCGACGGGATAGGAGTGCTCGGCGAGGTCGTACTTGCGCGAGATCGGGCGGAAGATCTCCGCGGCGGCCTGGTGGGCCTGATCGATGGTCGGATTGAGTTTGCGTGGAAGCTCGAGATTGATTGCCATGTCAGATGTTCCTCACAGATCGTCGTCGTCAGAGGACGACGATGCCCTCTCCGATGCCGGCGCCACGCAGGTCGCGGTACCACCGTTCCACCGGATGCTCCTTGGTGAAGCCGTGGCCACCGAGCAGCTGGACGCCGTCGAGGCCGATCTGCAGGCCCTTGTCGATGGTCAGCTTGCGGGCCAGCGCCGCCTCCCGGGCGAACGAGAGGCCCTGCTCGGCCCGTGACGCACCGCGCAGCGTGACCAGACGGATTCCGTCGATTTCGGTGGCCATGGTGGCGACCATGAAGGCGACGGCCTGGCGGTTGGAGATCGGCTCGCCGAATGCCTCGCGCTCGTTGACGTAGGGGATCACGTAGTCGAGGACGGCCTTGCCGGTGCCCGCGGCCAGAGCCGACCAGCCCAGCCGCGACAGGCGCACCACGTCGCGGTACGCGGCGAACGCGGCCTCATCGGCCTCGCCGGTGTCGCTGCCGAGCAGCGAGGACGCCGGTACGGCGACGTCCTGCAGCAGCAGGCGCCCCATCCCGGCGGCGCGTACACCCATGCCCGGATCGGCCTCGACGATCAGGCCCTTGGAATCGGATTCGACGATGAACAGTGCCGGACGGCCGTCGAGCTGTGCGCCGACGATGAACAGTTCCGACGATCCGGCGGCCGGCACGAACGACTTCACGCCGTTGAGGCGGTAACCGCTGGGCACCCGGGTTGCCTTGGTCTGCAATGAGAATGCGTCGAACAGCGCGCGCGGCTCGGCGATGACGACCGCCGACTGCGGCACATCCTCGCCGGCGAAATCGGGGAGGTAGGTCTTCTGTTGGGCGTCGCTGCCGAAGTTGGTGAGGGTGGTGGCCACTCCGCTCGGTGCCAGCAGCGGCAGTGCCAGTCCCATGTCGCCGTAGGCCATCGCCTCGGCGACGAGCGCGTTGGTCACCACACCGCGTTCGGACGCCGCGCCCTCGAATTCCTCGGGAACGTTGATCATCGTGATGCCGAGTTCGGCCGAGCGCGTGAGGATGTCGGCGGGTGCGGCGGCGTTGGCGTCCGCGTCGTAGGCGGCCGGACGCAGGATCTCCTCGGCGAATTCCTTCACCGTCTCGGCAATCATCTGCTGTTCGTCGTCGGGGGTGAGGTCGAAGTAGTCCTTGGGCGTGGTGGTCAGCCGCTTGGCGCTGTCCGAGCCGCCGCCCTGCACCGTCTTGAACGCGCGGTTGGCGGCGCCGAGGGTCTGGAAGCCGGTCTTGGTGCCCTGGTACGCGATACGGTTCAGGGGTTCGCGGATCTTGTACTTTTCGGCGAAGTCGGAGCCGGTCACCGTGGTGAGTACCCGCATCGCGGTGCCGATCGCACTGCGCTTGTGCGGGTTCTTGCCGACGGCGGAGGTGTCACGGGGTTCGGTGTGAGTCGTCATTGGTCACCATTTCTCGGGCGGTCGGGTCGTTCGAGCATGATCTTACTCGGCAGTAAGAACACACCTTACTACTCGGTAAGAAAATTGTCACGCAGTCGGTCGATGCAGATGGAGACGACGCGGCGATAGGCTTGTCCGGTGACCACCGAACAGGGCGCCGAGCCGGTGACTGGGGATTCATCGTCGCGGGTGACGGGGGATACCGGGTCGCCGTACACCGCGCCGCCCGCATCCCAGGCCACGGTGTCGCGCGTGGGTGCCGGCCTGGTCGTGGCGGGGGGAGTCGCGGCGCTCGCCGCGGCGTGCATCATCACCCCCTACGGCGCCGACCACGGACCCGAACTGTGTCCGTTTCGGGTGGCGACGGGACTGCCGTGTCCCGGATGCGGTCTCACCCGGAGCTGGGTGAATCTCATGCACGGCGACGTGGGGCGGGCATTCGCATTCAACCTGTTCGGCCCGATCACGTTGGCGGTCACGGTGATCGCCGTCGGACTCGCCGGCTGGACGCTCGTAAAGGGTCGGGGAGCGGTGCGGCGTTGGGCCACACCCGCCCTCACCCGGGTGGTGATCGCGTTGGTCGCGGTCTGGATCATCTACGGCGTGGCCCGGGGCGTGGACGCCGGATTCGGTTGGGGCCTGTTTCCTCGGGTTGCCTGAACCGGTCGAGGTGGCGTGACCGTCGGCACCTGGCGAGGGTGCCGTGCCGGTGCCACAGTGGGGACATGCAGATCACCCACTTCGGTCATTCCTGCGTGCTCGTCGAACTCGAGGGTTCGCGCATCCTGTTCGACCCGGGGAACTTCTCCCACGGATTCGAGGGCGTCGGTGATCTCGACGCCATCCTGATCACCCACCAGCATCCCGACCACTGCGACGTCGCGCGGCTGCCGGACCTGATCGCCGCCAACCCGCAAGCGATCCGCTACGCCGACCCGCAGACCGCGGCGCAACTCAACGCCGACGACGTCGCCGGCGAGTGGACCGCCGCCCTTGCCGGTCAGCATGTGGAGATAGGGGCGGTGACCGCGCGATTCACCGGAGGCCGCCACGCGGTGATCCACCCCGAGATCCCGGTGGTCGACAACGTGGCCTATGTCCTGAACACGGCGGCCGAGCGGGGCCGATTCATGCATCCCGGCGACTCCTTTTACATCCCGTTCGAGAAGATCGACGTCCTGGCACTGCCGTCGGCGGCCCCGTGGATGAAGCTCAGCGAGTCCGTCGACTACCTACGCGCCATGGCGCCACGGGTGGCGGTGCCCATTCATCAGGCGATCCTGTCCGACGCCGGAACCGGCATCCACTACGGGCGGTTGGCGGATATGAAGGCCGCGGGCACCGAGTTCACCGTCCTCGACACGGAGACGGCCGCCGAGGTCTGAGGGCGGGGCGCCTCAGGCCGGGGGCGCGAAAAACTCCAGCGCGATGTTGTCGGGGTCGCGGAAGGAAATGCCCGAACCGTAGTGGGCACGCTTGACGCCTGAGTGCTTGACACCGAGCTCGTCGAGACGCGTGAGCCAACCGTCGAGTTCGTCACGACCCACGGCGAAGGCGATGTGGTCGAGGCCGGTGCGGTGCTCGTCGAACGATCCGCTCGCGGCGGCGCCGTGGTGGGTGTGCAGACCGAACAGCGCCCCGCCGCCCAATGCGAACACGGTGTGGTGGAACGTGCCTGACTCCTCATCCTCGTCGAGGACGGGTTCGGCACCGAACAGGCGCGCGTACCACTCGGTACTCGCGGGCAAATCGGTCACGGTGATGGCGACATGAGTCAACCCTGGGAACTCCGGCATGGCGAGTACTCCTGACGTGCTGAGGTACCGCGGACACTAGGCCGCCACGCTGCACGGCGGACCCGGGTCTGCGATCACACTGGCCAATCCGCCAGGCACGATCTGTCCCGTCGGTCACCGGTCACCCTGCCCGACCGGAGGGCACTGTGGTCGCGAGGGCGGCCCGCACCTCGTCGTGCAACAGGCCGTTCGTGGCGATCGCGCTGCCGCCGCCGGGGCCGGGACTCCCGTCGAGGGCGGTGAACCGGCCCCCCGCCTCCCGGACGAGGATGTCCAGCGGCGCGAGGTCCCACAGCGACACCTCAGGCTCGGCGGTGATGTCCACCGCCCCTTCGGCGACGAGGCAGTAGTTGAAGAAGTCGCCGTAGCCGCGCACCCGCCACACCCGGTCGGTGAGGTCGATGAACCGTTCGCGCAGTCCGCGGTCGGCCCAGCCCGACAGGCTGGAGAACGCCAGACTCGACGACGCGAGGTCGGCAACGCGCGACACCGTGATCCGCCTCGGCTCACCGCCGTCGAAGCAGGCGTGGGCGCCGTGATCGCGGGCAGCCCACCAGCGTCGGCGCAGCGCGGGCGCCGACACCACCCCCACCTCGGGAACACCGTCGATGAGCAGCGCGATGAGTGTGGCCCACACCGGGACGCCGCGGACGAAGTTCTTGGTGCCGTCGATCGGGTCGACGACCCACTGCCGGCCGGTCATCGTCGCGTCGCCCCCGAACTCCTCACCCAGCACCTCGTCGCCCGGCCGGTCGGCGGCCAGCCGCTCACGGATCAGGCGTTCACATGCCAGATCGGCGTCGGACACCGGCGTCAGATCCGGCTTCTCGCTCACATCGAGGTCGAGGGCTCCGAAGCGCGTCATGGTGAGCTGGTCGGCGGATTCGGCGAGCGACAGGGCGAGGTCGAGGTCGCCGGCGAGGTCGGTGGGGAACACGTCGTCAGCCTATCGGCTCGTGTTTACGCGACGAAGATCCATCAAAGTGGATGTTTCAGTCCGGTTAATAAGGCATTAGCACAGAAAATATCCAAGAAGCAGCGTTGTAGCGTAAGAAGTGAGAGTTTCCCTACCACTTGATTGCCCCGATTCACGAGGAGGTAGCGATGATGGTCACCGCGACCACCCCCGTCCCCGAACGGTCACGCGATCCACACGCACCGCTCGACGGGATTTGGCAGCCCGAGCGTCCGCTGCGTCGCGACGCCGCGGCCAACCGCGAGCGAGTCCTGGCCGCCGCGGTGGCGATGTTCGCCCGCCAAGGCCGCGAGGTGTCGATGGCCGCCATCGCCGAGGCCGCCGGCGTCGGTGTGGGCACCCTCTATCGTCGATACCCGACCCGCGATGCGCTGCTCAGCGCACTCACCGAACGCTCATTCGAGCTGGCGCTACGCGCAATCCAGGAGGCCGACGATCCTGCGGTGCCGGCCATCGCGGCGCTCGGCCGGTTCTTCGAGACGACGGTCGAGCATCGTCACGAATTGCTGCTTCCGCTGCACGGCGGACCGACGGGGCTCAGCGAACACGCCCGATCGACGCAGCGCGCCATTCGCGACGCCGTCGACGCGGTGCTCGACCGAGGCCGACGCGAACTCACGGTCCGCGACGACGTGACCGCCGTCGACATCATCACCTTCGGAGCCCTTCTCGCGCATACTCTTTCGGCCGGTGATGCGCTGTCGGGGCACTTGCGACGCCAAGCGGCGATCTACCTCGCCGGCCTGGCTCCCGCACCTGAGCGCCTGGCGGAGGTCGGCGCGTGAACGCGGATACAGCACTCGTCGTGGGAGCATCCGGATCGGCCACCGGTCACGTCGTCACGTCGCTGGCCGGCGCCGGTGTCCGGGTGCGCGGACTGGTGCGCGACGCAGGACGCGCCGACCTCGCACGGACACGCGGCGCCACCGAGATCGCCGTGGGCGACCTGACCGACCCGGACAGTCTTCGGGCAGCTCTCGACGGAGTGGATGCGGTGTTCTACATCGCGCCGGCGTTCATCGACGACGAAGCCGACCTCGGCGTCCGGATGGTGGACCTGGCCACATCCGCGGGCGTCGGCCGGTTCGTGTTCTCGTCGGTGATCCATCCGACACTCGATCTGGTGAACCATTCGGCCAAGGCTCCGGTCGAACGCGCCCTCTACGACTCGGGCATGGAGTACGTCGTGTTCCAGCCCGCGCTCTTCTTCCAGAATCTGACCGCCGGGTTTCCCCGGGCGGCCGCGACCGGGGTGTTCGCCGAACCCTGGTCGGTCACGACGCGGTTCTCGCGGATCGACTATCGCGACATTGCCGACGCGGTGGCGCTCGCGATGACCGGCGACCGCCTCCTCGGAGGCACCTACGAGATGGCCACCGACGGCCAATTGGACCGCAACGACCTCGCTGACCTGATGAGTCGGGCGAGTGGCCGTGCGATTCGCGCCGAACGCCTCGATCCCGACGACCTACCCGACGTGTCGCCGCCGATGCGCGCTATGTTCGCCCACTACGACACCGCCGGACTGATCAGCACTGCGGTCACCGCGACGGCGGTCCTCGAACGGGCTCCGCGAACGCTCTCCGCCTTCTTCACCGAACTGTCGACCTCGACGAACGGACGCTGACCATGACCGAGTCACTCGCGATACCCGCCGACGATCCGCGGCGTGAACTGACCGTCGTCGATGCGGACGCCCCTGCGGCCGGATGGATCTCGTTGGCCGGCGACACGTACACGATGCTGATCACCGGACGGGAGACTGCTGGGAAGTACTGCCTGATCGACATGCAGATCCCCGATGGTGGCGGCCCCCCGCCGCATCGCCACGATTTCGAGGAGATGTTCACCGTCGTGTCCGGTGCGATCGACTTCACCTTTCGCGGTGCCACCACCACCGTTCGCGCGGGATCTACCGTCAACATCCCGGCCAACGCCCCGCACAACTTCCACAATTCGTCGGGCGCTCCTGCGCGCATGCTGTGCATGTGCGCTCCGGCCGGCCAAGACGAGTTCTTCCTCAGGGTGGGCGATCGCGTGGACGGGCCGTCGGCACCCCCGCCGGAACTCTCCGACGACGAGATCGCCGAACGCGGGCAGCGTTCGGCGCGGTTGGCGGTCGAGTACCGCACCGAGTTCGTCGGCTGAAACACCAGGTCGCGCGCACCGGCGTCGACCGAAATGCCGGACACACCCCGGTAGGGTTGGGCGCATGTGGATGACCGTGACCTTCACCGTGCTGCTCGCCGTCCTCGCTGTCGCGATGATCATGCAGTTCCGCGGCCGCCGAATCGGCGGCATGAAGGGCACCGGAGCAGGCTACGCGCAGGGCACCCTGACGGTCACCGGGGTGTCCGAACGCCCGGAACCCGACAGCAAGGGCCAGGCATTCTGCACCGTGTCGGGCACCATCGTGGGCCCGGGCACCAACCCGACCGAGGTGTACGGGCAGCTGGTCCTCGACGAGGGGCAGCCGTGGCCGCAGATCGGTTCGGATCAGCCGGTGGTGTACAAGCCGGGCAAGGCGAGTACCACCTGGCAGTTCGGGCAGCTACCACCGCCACCGGTGGCCGAGCCGCCCGCGACACCCCCGCCCCCCGCCGCCTGACCGCCGCTGACGTCGCCCGGACGCGTCGCTCGGCGCCGGCGTCGAGTCGGTACCCTGGTAAACCGTGCATCCCGACGTGACAACCGATCTCGAATCGCTCGACGCAACCCTGACGACTGTCGAAAAAGTCCTCGACATCGACGACTTGCGGCGACGGATCGACGAGCTCGAGATGCAGGCGTCGGATCCCGATCTGTGGAACGACCAGGAACACGCCCAGAAGGTGACCAGCGACCTCTCGCACGCGCAGACGGAGCTGCGCCGCGTCACCGAACTGCGCCAACGCCTCGACGACATGCCGGTGCACTACGAACTCGCCGAGTCGGAGGAGGGGGAGGCCCGCACCGCGGCCCTCGCCGACGCGGACGCCGAGCGTGCGTCGCTGCGTGCCGACATCCAAGCGGTCGAGGTCAAGACGATGCTCGCCGGCGAGTACGACCAACGCGACGCGCTGGTGAACATCCGGTCGGGCGCCGGCGGTGTGGATGCCGCCGACTGGGCGCAGATGCTGATGCGGATGTATGTCCGCTGGGCGGAGAAGCACGGCTACGGCGTGGAGGTCTACGACACCTCCTACGCCGAGGAGGCGGGTCTCAAGTCGGCGACCTTCGCGGTCAAGTCGCCCTACATGTACGGCACCTTGTCGGTGGAGCAGGGCACCCACCGCCTGGTGCGGATCAGCCCGTTCGACAACCAGAGTCGCCGACAGACCTCCTTCGCCGAGGTGGAGATCCTGCCCGTGGTGGAGACCACCGACCACATCGACATCGATGAGAACGACGTCAAGGTCGACGTCTACCGGTCGTCGGGTCCGGGCGGGCAGTCGGTGAACACCACCGACTCGGCCGTGCGGCTGACCCACCTGCCCACCGGCATCGTGGTGACCTGTCAGAACGAGAAGAGTCAGCTGCAGAACAAGGCGTCGGCGATGCGGGTGCTGCAGGCCAAACTGCTCGAACGCAAGCGGCAGGAAGAGCGTGCCGAACTCGACGCACTCAAGGGCGACGGTGGCTCCAGCTGGGGTAATCAGATGCGCTCATACGTGCTGCACCCCTACCAGATGGTGAAGGATCTGCGGACCAACGTGGAGAACAACAATCCCGCCGCCGTCCTCGACGGCGATCTCGACGCATTCATCGAGGCAGGAATCAGGTGGCGGATGGCCGATGCAGACGCATGAGCTGATACTCGCTGCCAACCAGGCGGCCACGCGGCAGCTCATCGCGCGCGTCTACGTGTGGCTGGCCACCACCGGCCTGGAGATCCTCGTCTGGATTCTGGGTGCCATCCTGGTCGCCCGGTTCATCCGATGGGCGGCGGACAAGTACGTCAAACGGCTCGAGTCGCAGTTCGACAACAGTGATCTCATCGTGCAGACCGAGGACGCCAAGCATCGGCGCGCCTTGGTCGACGTCGTCTCGTGGGCGTTGATCGTCGCAGTGGTCGTGGTGGTGATCATTCACATCCTCGTCGTTTTCGGGGTTCCCATCTCGGGACTCACCGGGCCCGGCGCGGTGGTCGGCGCCGCCCTGGGTTTCGGTGCCCAGCGCGTTGTGCAGGACATCCTGGCCGGGTTCTTCGTCGTCGCCGAGAAACAGTACGGCTACGGTGACGTGGTCAAGCTGAACGTCACGGGCGGTGGGTCCGCCGAGGGCACTGTCGAGGACGTCTCGCTGCGGATGACCCAGCTACGCACCAGCGAGGGCGAGGTGATCACGGTGCCCAACGGACAGATCATCACGGCCACCAACCTGTCCAAGGACTGGGCGCGCGCGGTTGTCGACGTGCCGATTCCCGCCGACGCCGACATCAGCGTGGCCAACGATGTGCTCGACGATGTGGGTCGCGACTTCTTCCGGAGTCCACGCTGGCACGACATACTGCTCGACGCGCCTTCCTCGCTCGGCGTGATCAGCCTCGAACTCGATTCGGTGGTGGTCCGGATGGTTGCGCGGACGCTGCCCGGCAAACAATTCGAGGTGAGTCGCGCGCTGCGGGTGAAGATCGTGCAAGGGCTCACCGCCGCGGGAATCACGGTCACACCGGGCCGCGACGTCGAGGCGGCCAGCGGACCACCCGCGGCGTTCGCCGGAGAGAAGGACGCATCGGGGAAGGACGGTGACCAATGATGGCCGACGACCCGTCGACACCCGCGGCGGACCAGCCCGAGGACGATCGCGAATCCTCGCACGCCTCCGAGGGTGGTTCTAACCACGGCATCCGCCGACCGCGGGACTGGGGACACATCCCCCGCACGCGCATCCGGACGAGCACGGCGCTGGTCACCGTGCTCTTCGTCGTGTCGGTGATCCTCTACGGGTACTCGTCGCAGCGGTACGGGGTGGTCAGCCCCGCTCCGGAGCCGGTGCGCAGGCCCACCACCGCGACATATTCGCCCACTCCGTCACTGTCGCCCACCTCGGTGGAGTCCGTGTCGCCGACCGAGTCGGTGGCACCCACCGGCGAGAACGACGACACACAACCCAGCGGTGAAGAGCAGTCGCCATCACCGCAAACCATCCCCGGATTGCCCGGCGTCACGGTTCCGCGGTTGGGCACAACGCAGCAGCAGACGCAGACCACACCGCCGGTGCCGACTCCCTGACCAGCGTCATGGTGGCAAGCCGCGGCACGGCGGGGTGAACACCTGAACGGATCTCTCAGACGTCCTGGCTACACTCTGTTCTCGTGATCAAGCTGGAAAACGTGACGATGAAGTACAAGGCGTCGAGTCGCCCAGCTCTTCGTGACCTCACACTCGAGGTGGACAAGGGTGAATTCGCGTTCCTCATCGGGCCGTCGGGTTCGGGCAAGTCCACGTTCTTCCGTCTGCTGCTCAAGGAGGATCGCCCGACCGGCGGCGAGGTGTATGTCGGCGACTTCCATGTGAACCGGCTCCGTGCCCGGATGGTGCCGAAGCTCCGCCAGTCCATCGGGTGTGTCTTTCAGGACTTCCGCCTGCTGCAGCAGAAATCGGTCGCCGACAATGTGGCCTTCGCCCTTGAGGTGATCGGCAAATCGCCGTCGACCATCCGCAAGCTCGTCCCGGAGGTGCTCGACTACGTGGGCCTCGAGGGCAAGCAGGACCGTATGCCCAACGAGTTGTCCGGTGGTGAGATGCAACGTGTCGCCATCGCGCGGGCCATTGTCAATCGCCCGCTCGTGCTGCTGGCCGACGAACCGACCGGCAACCTCGACCCGGAGACCAGCGAGGAGATCGTCGACGTGCTCGACCGGGTGAACCGTCGCGGCACCACCGTCGTGATGGCCACCCACGATCGCCACATCGTCGACGCCATGCGACGGCGCGTCCTCGAATTCGACAACGGCACGCTGGTGCGCAACGACGCCCAGGGTGTGTACGGCATCGGCTGACCACTGGGGGCGCACGGCCGGCACCTGAATGTCGGGGCGGCCGCGCACTCCCGGGCTTTCGGCAGCGCGTACCGCCCCACCGACCACTAAGGACGTGTAGAAGCAGCATGCGAGCGAACTTCATCATCAGCGAGGTCCTCAACGGACTTCGTCGCAACGTGACGATGACCGTCGCGATGATCCTCACCACGGCGATCACGCTGGGCATGTTCGGCGGCGGTCTGCTCGTGATCCAGATGGCGGACAAGAGCCAGAAGATCTTCCTCGACCGGGTGGAGATGCAGTTCTACATCAACGACGCGGTGACCGCGGCCGATCCCGACTGCCAGAAGGCGCCGTGTTCGGTGCTGCGTGCCGAGTTGGAGAAGCAGCCCGGCGTCGGTTCGGTGACCTACCTCAGCAAAGAGGACGCCTACAAGGCGGCCAAGGCGGCCTTTGAGCAGAGCGCACCGGAGATCGCCGACATGATCTCTCCGGACGCCAATCCGGCGTCGCTGAAGGTGCGGATGAGCGATCCCGCGGAGTTCGGCGCCGTGCTCGACAAGTTCGCCGACCGCAAGGACCTCGGCGTCGATGGTGTGCTCGACCAACGCGAGTTGGTCAAACGAATCTTCAGTGTGCTCGACGGAGTTCGCAACGCGGCATTCGCCGTGGCGGCGGTGCTCGCGATCGCGGCCATCCTGCTCATCGTCAACACCGTGCAGGTGGCCGCGTTCACGCGGCGGACCGAGGTGTCGATCATGCGATTGGTGGGCGCCACGCGCTGGTACACGCAGTTGCCGTTCCTGCTCGAGGCGGTGGTCGCGGCGTTCATCGGCTCGCTGCTGGCGATCGGCGGATTATTCGCGGCCAAGGTGTTGTTCTTCGACAATGCGCTGCGTGATCTGTACGGCGTGAACATTTTGGCGCGGATCACCACCGCGGATGTGCTGTTCGTGTCGCCATGGCTGATCCTCGCCGGAATTGTGTTGGCCGGGGCCACCGCGTATGTCACGCTGCGTGTCTACGTTCGCGAGTGAAACCACTGCGAGTGACGACCATCGATCCACGAGGAGGTGACGGATGCCCAAGGAGAAGGGCCGCAATGTGATCGCGACCAACCGCAAGGCGCGGCACAACTACGCCATTCTTGACACCTATGAGGCCGGTATCGCGCTCCTCGGGACCGAGGTCAAGAGCCTGCGCGAGGGCAAGGCGTCGCTGGTGGATGCGTTTGCCACGATCGACGACGGCGAGATCTGGCTGCGCGCGCTGCACATCGCCGAGTACGGCAGCGGGTCGTGGACCAACCACAGCCCGCGCCGCAACCGTAAGTTGCTGCTGCACCGCCGTGAGATCGACAATCTGATCGGCAAGATCCGGGACGGGAACCTCACCCTGGTCCCGTTGTCGATGTACTTCAACGACGGCAAGGTCAAGGTGGAGCTGGCGCTGGCGCGCGGTAAGCAGGCCCACGACAAGCGGCAGGACATCGCCCGACGCACCGCGCAGCGCGAGGTGGCCCGCGAGGTCGGCCGCCGCGTGAAGGGCATGTGATCGGATCGTTCGATCACCGTCCGGGCAACTCTGCGCACACTGAGCGCCGACGTTGTGCGCCGACGGTGGCGTGCGTGCTCTCGGTGCTGATCGCCGTGGTCTCCATCGCCGTGGTCTCGGCGTGTACGCCGACCCCGGCGGGCCGCCTCGGCGGCGACGCACCCGCGATCCCTGGGCTGGCCGCGACCCCACCGATGGGCTGGAACAGCTGGAACGCCTTTGGCTGCGGCATCACCGAGCAAATCGTCCGGCGCCAAGCCGACGCACTCGTGTCCACCGGGCTGCGTGACGCGGGCTACCGCTACGTGGTGGTCGACGACTGCTGGGCGGCGCCCCAACGATCCTCCGACGGGCGCCTGGTCGCCGACCCGGTTCGCTTCCCGTCGGGAATGGCCGCGCTCGGTGCGTATCTGCACAGTCGCGGATTGCTCTTCGGTCTCTACTCCGGTGCCCGGGACAAGACGTGCACCCAGTACCAGGGCACCTATCCGGGCGCCACCGGCAGCGGCGGTCACGAACGCGTGGACGCGCAGACATTCGCCGGGTGGGGAGTCGACTTCCTGAAGTACGACTGGTGTTCGGCGGACGGCGACCACGACGTCCAGTTGTCGGCGTTCACCGCCATGCGAGATGCGTTGCGCGCCACGGGCCGTCGCATGGTGTACGCGATCAACCCCAACAGCGGGGTGGCCGGTGCCCCGCCCGGGGCCGCCTACGACTGGGGTGGTGTGGCGACGATGACCCGCATCACCAACGACGTGAGTCCCGTGTGGTCGGCGGACAGCGGGCCGTCGGGGTATCAGGGCATCGTGAACATCGTCGACGCCGCTGCGCCGCTGACGTCGCGGGTGCGGCCCGGTTCGTTCCTCGATCCCGACATGCTGGTCGTCGGCGTGGGATCGGCGTTGACCACGGCGCAGCAACGCACCCAGATGTCGATGTGGGCGATGATGGCCGCCCCGCTGATGGCCGGAAACGACCTCACCGCGATGTCGCCGCAGACCCTGGCGGTGCTGCGCAACACGGCGATGCTGGCCATCGACCAGGACCAGCGGGTCAGCGCGGGAGCGCGGGTCGACGACGATCCCGAGATCTGGGCGCGTGCCATCGGGAACAAGGGACTCGTGATCTCGATGACCAACCGGGGCGACCATCCGCGCACCCTGTCGGTGTCCCTGTCGAGCGTCGGTCTGGCGGGCGATGCCTCGGTGACCGGCGTCGACGCGTGGACCGGTGCGAGCCACCGCGCCGATCGCGGCGAGTTGTCGGTGCCCGTCGGTGTGGGCGATACGGTGCTGCTGCAGATCCGCTGAGTCACGGCAGATCCGCCGGCGGCCGCCTGCTGCCGCCCGCAACGGGATGATCCCGCCGACGGACTTTGTTACACTGGAGTGCTCGCCCGATGAGGGCGGGTACCATCTCGGGGCTGATCGGTTTCGACTACGTGCGTCGAGGTGGGGGAAGCGTGTCGGTGCAGGCCAGAGACCACCGTATAAGCGTCGCGGCAACCAATTAAGCGCCGATAAGAATCAGCGCGACTACGCACTCGCTGCCTGACAGCGACTGCGTGTCTGTCGGCCCGGGTCTTGCTCCCATACCCGGTGCCGGCATCATCTCAGGGAGCTCACCGTCCGCTCCGGTCGCGGGAGCGGGCGGGACATCTCACAGCGACTGGGATCGTCATCTCGGCTTGTTCGCGTGACCGGGAGATCCGAGTAGAGGCATAGCGGACTGCACACGGAGAAGCCCTACCGAAGCGACGGAGGACCCGGGTTCAATTCCCGGCAGCTCCACGAGGTGCCCCCACTTGTTTACGCAGGTGGGGGCACTTTTCTTAGGTATTGCCACCTCAGTGGATATGGTGCCCGAACGTACAGAATGGGCGTCTGTCGGGCACCCGAAGTGCACCAGTGCACGTCGGGTTCGCTATAGCCGCCCATTGTGTACGAACTCAGAGACAGACAACGGGTGTGCCACCCCGCCAGCAGAAGTCAGGGCTCGATGCGATGTGCCACCAGGAACTCGGCAACTCGCGTCGCGCCTTCGAGTGTCACGTCGTAGGTGTCGGCGAGGACGCTGACCCGGACGCGAGGCAGGTGGACAAAGGTGTGCGGCATATTCTGCGGCTGCACCGCGATGGCGCCGATCGCGGAGAGCCGATCGGTCTCCATCACGAGGTAATCGGGCGTGTCGCCGTCATAGATTCGCTCCATCGCGACGCGGTCGATTCCCGCGGTCCCGACCTCGTAGTGATCGGTGGCCACCGACACCGATCTGAACGGCGACGTACCCGACGTCGCGCCAGAACGTTCAGCCTCCATGGGAGGGTCGGAGCCCGCCGGAACGTATGCCGTCCACGCGTGGTCACCCCCGTGGGTCGCTACCCAATGGCAAGCCGGAACCTCGTCCTCGGCGCCGGGATAGGGCGGCGGCGGGGGCAGCAGCTTCATTCCGGCGATCAGGTCGGCGCAGATCTCTCCGATCACCTCACACGACAGCAGCTGTACTCCGCCCCGATAGTCGGTCACGTCGGTGTCCCGGTGGCGACGTCGAGTTCGGCGCCGACGAAGCCCAGCGCCGCCGACTGCCACAGCCGGATGTGGTCGAGCATCGCGTGGCCACCGCCGGGCACGGCGATGAAGGTGGCGTCGAGGCCACGGCCCCGTAGCTCGGCGATCCCTTTCTGCGTCCGGGCCGCGGACGTGATCGTGTCCGCATCACCGTGGACGGCCACCACCCGCACCCCGTCCCGGATGAATCGCCAGTCGGCGTGCTGCCACCACGGCGCCAACGCCAGCACGCCGACCACCCGTTCATCCGCGGCCAACAGTGCGGCGGCGCGGCCACCCATCGAATGCCCGATGACGACTGTCGGAACGCCCGGGTGCTTCCCGGTGATCGCGTCGAGCGCCGCCGTCGCGTACGGCATCGGGCTGGCCTGACCGCCGTTCCACCCGTAGACGCGATAGCGCACCTGATGTACCGCCACCGCGCGTCGGTAGCGAGCCCGGATCGACCAGGTGAACGGGTACATACGCAGCGCCGAGCCCTGCCACGGGCGAAACGGCCGGTAGCTGCTGTCGGCACCCCCGGGCAGCACGAGGACGTTGAGCCTGGGTTCGGATCGCACGGACTCCACCGTATCGGTGGCCGCGGTGTTCCCGACGCCACACCGCGGGTCGCCGTCGGCCCCCGTTTTGGTCCGACGCCGACTCGGGATTTCGGGCAGAATCGCTTGTATGGCTCACCCGCGCGCCGGCACGCCGGCTTTGCCCGAGGACCTCATCGATGTGGCCGAGGTGGAGAAGGCCTATTACGACCTCGTGCCCGACCCCGACGACCCGGCCCAGCAAGTGGTTTTCGGCACCTCCGGTCACCGCGGGTCGAGTCTGGACACCGCGTTCAACGAGGCCCACATCCTGGCCACCACCCAGGCGATCGTGGAATACCGCACCGGGGCGGGCATCACCGGGCCGTTGTTCATCGGATTCGACACCCACGAATTGTCGATACCCGCGTGGCGCAGCGCCGTCGAGGTTCTCGCCGCCAACGAGGTGACGGTGTACACCGCCGAGAGCGATTCGTTCACACCCACACCCGCCGTCAGTCGCGCCATCCTCGCGTTCAACGCCGACAACCCCGGTGTGCTCTCCGACGGGATCGTCGTCACGCCGTCGCACAACCCGCCTCGCGATGGTGGATTCAAATACAACCCGCCGAGCGGTGGACCCGCCGACACCGACATCACCTCCTGGGTCGCCAAGCGTGCCAACGATCTCCTGAGAACGAAACTGGTTGGTGTCAAACGCATTCCGTTCGATCGGGCGCGGCACAGTGAATTCGTCGAGGAGTATTCGTTCATCAACAACTACATCGACGGGCTCGCCGGGGTGGTCGACATGGCGGCTATCCGATCGGCGGGTATCCGGATCGGCGCCGACCCGCTCGGTGGTGCGTCGGTCGGATACTGGGCGGGCATCGGATTCCGCTACAACCTCGATCACCTCACCGTGGTCAACCCGACCGTCGACCCCACGTTCTCGTTCATGACGCTCGACACCGACGGCAAGATCCGGATGGACTGCAGTTCACCGAATGCGATGGCGTCGCTGATCTCCGCGCGCGACTCCTACGACATCGCGACCGGCAACGACGCCGACTCCGACCGGCACGGCATCGTGACACCCGACGGTGGCCTGATGAACCCGAATCACTATCTCGCGGTGGCCATCGACTATCTGTTCACCCATCGCTCGGGGTGGTCGGCCGACGCCGCGGTGGGCAAGACGCTGGTGAGTTCGTCACTCATCGATCGGGTGGTGGCCGGCATCGGTCGACGCCTCGTCGAGGTTCCCGTCGGATTCAAATGGTTCGTCAACGGCCTGCTCGACGGCAGCATCGCCTTCGGCGGCGAGGAGAGTGCCGGAGCCTCGTTCCTCACCTTCACCGGCACCCCGTGGTCGACCGACAAGGACGGGATCATCATGGCGCTGCTGGCATCGGAGATCCTGGCCGTGACGGGCAAGACACCGTCGCAGCGTTACCGCGAACTCGCCGACGAGTACGGCGAATCCGCCTATGCGCGTATCGACGCGCCCGCCAACCGGGAGCAGAAGGCAGTACTCGCCAAACTCTCCGCCGACCAGATCAGCGCCACCGAACTCGCCGGCGAACCCATCACCGCGGTGATGACGTCGGCGCCGGGGAACGGTGCCGCGATCGGCGGTCTCAAGGTGACCACCGAGAATGCGTGGTTCGCCGCACGACCGTCCGGAACCGAGGACGTGTACAAGATCTACGCAGAGTCCTTCAAGGGCGTCGATCATCTCAAGGAGGTCCAGGTGCAGGCGCAGCAGGTGGTCGATGCTGCCTTGTCCTAGCGCCGTGCTCTCCTAGCGTCGGCCTTTCGCAGCCCGGAGAGCTCCCGAGGCCGTGGGCGACCCGTGCGCTAGGCTCGGCCCGACGCCGTCGTCCCCGGACCGGCGTGCCGACCGCGCGAACGACATGGAGGATTCTGGGTGACCGACAGGCGCAAGGGCGGCTCGACGTCGAAATACGAGCCGCGGGCCACCTCGAGCACCAGCACCTACGTACTCGCCGCCGTGGCCGTCGTGGTTGTCGCCGCGATCGTCGTCGGCGGGGTGTTGTGGAACACGCACCGCGGGCACTCCGGCGGCGGCGTCAACGAGCAGGTGCTGAACTCCAATGCGGCGCTGATCATCGGCGCACCCGGGGCGCCGGTCACGATCGACGTCTTCGAGGACTTCATGTGCCCGGTGTGCAAGGAGTTCGAGCAGCAGTCGGGCAAGGCCGTGGTGACTGCGGTGGATTCGGGAAAGCTGCGGGTTCGCTACCACATGCTCAACTTCCTCAATGATCGTTCGGCGTCGGGGAGTTACTCCAGTCGCGCCGCGGGCGCCCTGCAATGTGTGGGAGCGGGGGAGAACCGTGATGTGTTCTTCCGCTTCCACACCGCATTGTTCGCCCAGCAACCTCAGGAGGGCGGCGATTCCGACCCGTCCAACGCTGATCTCGCACGTCTCGCGGCACAGCAGGGCGCGAGCGCGGCCACCCAGAAGTGCATCTCGGACGGAGCCAAGGTGGGCGAGGCCGAGCAGGCCGCGAAGGAATCGCAAACCCAGTTGGCCAAGGCCACCGGCGGCCAGGTTGCCACCCCGACGGTGCTGTCGGGCGGTGAACCGGTGTCCAACATCCTCGACGGCACCGCCTGGCTCGACGAGTTGCTGAACAAGCCCTCCACATAGACCGCGATCCCGGCCGGAGGGGTCGGCCGGGATCGCAGCGTGGATCGATCCGGTTGCGGACCGACCGGTCTCGCCGCTACGGGCCGGCGGCGGCGCTGCCGAGCGTGACGGGCGCGGCGGCCTCTTCCAGGAGTTCCTCGGTCTCGGCGTCGCGATTGCCCTTGCCGAAACCGGGAATGCGGAACGACCGCTTGGACGACTTCGACCGCTTGTTTTCATCCGAGCTGCGTCCGTAGACGAGCCACATGATGAAGGTCGAGATGATCATCAGCAGCACGGTGTAGACGAACGTCTTGGCGGTGGCGTCGCCGCTGCCCTCATTGCGCGTGGCGTTCTGGATGACGATGCCCAGCGGCTGATGAAACGGGTTGGCGAGGAACACCGCCGTGTCGTACTCGGTGAGCAGGCTGTTGAAGTTCAGCGCGGTGATCGCTGCGGCGGTCGGCAGCACGATGGGCAGCAGCACCTTGCGGAACGTGTACAGGTCCCCGGCCCCGAGCATCGACGCCGCCTCTTCCATCGACTGCGGGATGCCGGCGAACGATGCCCGAAGAAGCCTCAGGGTGAACGGGATGCGTTGGGCTACATAGGCGATGAGCAGCAGCACCAGCGTGCCCGTCAGAACCTGGTTGCCCACCAGGATGTTCGGGAACGAGAAGGTGACGATGAAGCCGACTGCGATCATGGCGGCGGGCAGCACCCACGGGATGTGCAGTAGGTAGTCGACGGTGGTGGTGATCACGTTGGGAAAGCGGGTGATGATGCGTGCGGTGGGCAGGATCAGCAGGATGACCAGTAGTCCGGTCAGCCCGGCGTAGACCACCGACAGGATCAGTGGCGACAGGGCCGAATAGTCGGTCAGCACTTCTGCGTAGTTGTGCAGGGTGAAGCTGTCGGCATGGAAGTCGCCGGTGCGGATGGTGCGGGCGTCGGTGAAGGAGTAGAGCACAATCAGCACCGGCGGTAGCACGTACACCAGGAACAGTGCATAGGCCACCACGTGCATCGCGACGTTGGCCCACTTGTTCTTGATCGGCTGGCGCACGATGGCCGAGGGCACCTTGGACACCGACACGTAGGTGCCGCCACTCTGGATGCGGTTGAGCACGGCCAGCAGGATGAGCGTCGACAAGCCCAGGATCAGCGCGAGCACGATGGCGAGGTCTCGCGATCGGGCGACGTTGGAGAACGTGAGGATCGTCGGGGCGATGGTCTGGAACTGGGTGCCGCCCAACACCTGTGGCGCGGCGAACGCGCTGAGCCCGCTGAGGAACGTGAGGATGGTGGTGGCGAAGATCATGGGCTTGATGGTCGGGAGCACCACCGTGGTGAGGATCTTCCAGTTCGACGCACCCATCTGCTGGGCGGCTTCGATCGTCTGATTGTCCACCTTGGCCAGCGCGGCACTGAGGAACAGCATCTGCTGGCCGGTGCCGCCGAGGGTGAGGACGGTGATCACGCCGATGGCCCCGGTGAACCAGTCGGGACTGACACCGGGAAAGACGGCGGTCAATCCCTGTGTGACGATGCCGTTGTCGCCGAAGACGAACTTGTAGCCGGCCACCGCCACCACGCCGCTGTAGATCAGCGCGGTGCCGAATCCGAGCCACAGGTATTTCGACCCCTTGATGTCGAAGTACCGCGTCACCAGCACGATGAAGATGCCGAGCACATTGACGGTGATGCACAACGCGAACGCCAGGATGAAGCTGTTCCGCAGGGCCCGCATGGCGCTGTTCGACGACCACACGGCCTGGAACGCGCGTAAGGACAGTTCTCCATTCGGAAAGAACACGTCGCCGATCATGCGGACGTTCGGGACGATCAGGAACGTGATGATGAACCAGACGAGGATGATGCCGAGCCCGATCACCATCGGTGAGCGGAACATGGTCCGAATTGAGTTGTTCATCTACCGCTCCGATCCGTACTGAAGCACGAACTCGGGACGGATACCGACCGCCACCTTGTCTCCGGGTTCGAATCCTGCTGTGCCACGGGCACGTTCGACCACCTTGAGTAGATCGTTGTACACCTGCACGCGATACGAGGAGA
Organism: Gordonia sp. NPDC003429; assembly: GCF_053588575.1. Lineage (NCBI taxonomy): Bacteria > Bacillati > Actinomycetota > Actinomycetes > Mycobacteriales > Gordoniaceae > Gordonia > Gordonia sp. NPDC003429. The sequence goes on along the minus strand of NZ_JBSFQF010000004.1, from coordinate 160,612 downwards.
ACTGTCCGTGAAACGATTTCGAGATCACCTCGGACTCGAAGCGCACGCCGTCGACCGCGGCGTCGAACGGTTCGAGGTCGACCTTTTCCACCCGGATGTAGCTGGAACTCGCGGTGTCCAGGGAGCCGCCGTGCGCATTGAGGTGGTCGATCGTGGATCGAGTGAGCTTGTTCGCCTCGCCGATGAAGTTGCAGACGAACTCGGTGTCGGACGCGTTGTAGATCTCTGCGCCCGTGCCGATCTGCTCGATGTTGCCCTTGTTCATCACCGCGATGCGGTCGGACATCATCAGGGCCTCCTCCTGATCGTGCGTCACGTAGACCGTGGTGATGCCGAACTCCGTCTGCAGATCCTTCAACTGCACGCGCAACTGGGCGCGGAGCTTGGCGTCGAGGTTGGAGAGTGGTTCGTCGAGGAGCAGGATCTTGGGCCGCATCACCAGCGCCCGGGCAATGGCAACACGTTGCTGCTGGCCGCCGGACAGCGCGGAGATCTCCTTGTCGAGTTGCTCGTCGGAGAGTTCCACCTCGCGCGCGATATCCTGCACCCGCTGGTCGATCTCGGTCTTCGGGGTCTTCTTCACGCGCATACCGAAGCCGATGTTCTCGCGAACGGTCATCGACGGAAACAGCGCGTAGTTCTGGAAGACCATGCCGATGTCGCGTTTGTCGGGGGATCGGTCGTTGACGCGTTCACCGGCGATGCGGATCTCGCCGGTCGACACCGGCGCGAAGCCGGCCAGTGCGCGCAGCGCCGTCGACTTCCCACACCCGGACGGACCGAGGAACGTGAAGAATTCGCCGGTGCCGATGGACAGGTCCATGGGCGGGATGGCGACGAAATCCCCATACTGTACGGTCACGGATTCGTAGTCGATCATTGCAGATACTCCAAGGTGATTCGTTCGATCCATTCATCGAGGTATTCGCCGACAAACCGCCAGTCGATCTGCTGCACGGTGTAGGAGTTGGCTTCCTTCACCGCGGCGAGATCCGCTGTGGGCAGCGCATTTTTGTTGATGGGCACGTAGTAGAACTCGCGTGAGAAGGCGGCGGCGGTTTCCGCGCTTCCCCACCAGTCGATGAAGTCGGCGGCCAGTTCGGCGCGCCGGGAGCCGTTGACCATCGCGACACTCTCCACCACCATCGGAACTCCGTCGGCCGGATTCACCCCGCGGGTCGTGATGCCGTATTGCTTCTCCCGGGGCAGGCGTCCGTGCATCCACATCTGGCCCAGTGAGACCTGGCCGGTGGCCATTCGGGCGTAAAGGTCCACACCCTCGATGGATCGGCTGCCGTGCGCAAAGTACTGCTGGATGGCCGACCACCCGGCGTCGGAGACCCCGGCGCGACCGCCACCCTGCGCGTAGCGCACCAGGATGCCCGCGATCACCGTCTGCGAGGTCATGCCACCGAGCGCCGCGGGAGTCTCGTACTGGTTCCAGTACCGGGAGTTCTCCCACAGGTCGGGCCAGTCCTGGGGTGCGGTCTCCGGTGTCCATTTCGCCGTGTTGTAGACCAGCAGGATGGGAAAGCGGTACATCGGCCAGAAATGTTCGCGGTCACCGTACGCGTCGCTGACCTCGTCGGCCCAGTTCGGGGTGTAGGAGGCCAGGATGTTGTCGTCGGTGAGCTGGTAGAAGTACGCGTCGTTGAGGCCGAAGACGACGTCGGCCAGCGGGCGGCCACGCTCGGCGAGCAGACGATTCTTGAGATCGCCGCCGCCGAGGTCGACGACGGTGACGTCGAAACCCGCTTCCCGCGCCTGCGCCGTCATCCAGTCGCCGCGTCCGTCCGATGCCGCGTTGGTGTACACCACGAGGCGAGTACTCGATCGGGAGGCGCACGCGGTGTGGCCTGTCGTGGCCGCGACGCCCAGGCCGCCGCCGACGATCGCGGTGCGCAGGAGATTGCGGCGCGATAAGTTGTATTCCATTACGATCCGGTCTTTCACTCGGTCGGCAGATACCGGGCGTTCACGCCTGATTCACCTGCCATTCAGGCGCGCGAAACGTGTGAAGCGTAAGTGCCAGTAGACATTTCGCTTCATCACGATCAGCACGCGGTCAGCCTAACAGCGGTGACACCGGGTCCGACGGCTCAATCGTGACCCCTGATCGGGGGACGAATTGTCTTGTGCGGCAACTGTTACCGCGGCATACACCGGTTCTTTACCCGTGCTGCGGATGCGACTGATGGCGAGCGCAGCTCGTCAGAAGAACACGACCATGATCTGCGCGAGAAGCACCTTGACGATCATGCTGATGGGAAACAGCACCGCGTAGCCGACGGCCACGCGCTGGTCGGGCACACGACTCATGGCGAAGGCGTAGGGGGCGGGATTGAGCTGCGAGCCGGTGAGTCCTCCCAGTGCCCGGGCCGTTCCGTAACCCAGGATGTTGCGATCGCCGACCACGCAGATCACCGCATGGATCGCCGAGATCCCCAGGCCGAGCACGACGAGTGCAATGCCGTTGTCGGCCAGCGCATCCACCAGTCCGGCGCCCGCGCCGAGGCCGACGGCGACGAGGAACAGCAACAGCGAGTACTGATTGAGCGTGTTGGCGACGTTGCCCGGCAACGTCCACACCACGGGGCCCGTTCGCCCGATCGCGCCGAGGGCCACGCCGACGATGAGCGGGGCGGTGGCGGTTCCGAGTATCAGCGTGCCGCCACCGGGAAGCGGGATCTGCACGAAGGCCAGCAGCAGGCCGATGGTGAGGCCGAGTCCCAACCCGATCGGATTGATGTCCGACGCCGCGCGCTCGGAGTCGCCGAGCGCGGCGCCGATCTCCGCAAGGCGCTCACGCGGCGCGGTGACGCGCAGGCGATCACCGCTCTGCAGGATGAGGTCCGGAGTGGCGATGATGTCCACGTCGCCTCGTCGCACCCGGCTGACCACGGCGTCGAAACGCTCCTCGAGCCGTAGGGTGTGCAGTTCGCGTCCGACCATCCTGGGGTTGGAGAGCGTGATCCGCCGGAAGTCGATGGCACTTCGATCCAGCCACGGCTCGCTCGTCGCCGGGCGGCCGAGGTCGTCGGTGATGGTCGCGGTCTGGTCTTCACGTGCGGTCACGGTGAGTAGATCGCCCGACCGGAGCGTCTGCTTCTCCCGTGCGACGACCGTGGCCCCATCGCGCGTCATCCGGGAGATCACCGCGGTGTACTTGCGTTCGAAGTCGGCGACGGTCAGATGCGGGTCGCCCACCACTTCGAGGGTGCGGACCACGATGGGTGCCACATGCTCGCGGTCTTCGGCTGTGGGTTTGCGGCGGCCGACCGCGATCAGATAGGTGCACGCGAGAATGGTGAGGATCACCGTGATGGGGTAGGCGACGGCATAGCCGATGGCCGGTTCGGGCGGGATGGGTCCGTCACCGGCGAGTTGTTCCTGTACCGCTCCGAGTGCGGCGGTGGCGGTTCCCGCCCCGGAGAAGGAGCCGGCGATGGTGCCGATGTCGAGTCCGAAGGCCTTGCCCACACCCAGTGCCACTGCAGCCATGCCGAGGATGGCGACGATCGAGACGAGTGCCGGTTTCCACCCGGTGCGGATGGCGCCGAGAAATGCCGGTCCGGCCGAGATCCCCACCATGTAGCAGAACACGCACAGTGACATGCTGGTCACCAGTGGCGGCAGATTGATATCGGGTTCAAGCGCGGACAGGGCCAGCGCGGCGAACAGCGCGCCCGCGGGACCAAACGATATGGGGCCGAACGGAATGCGTCCAAAGGCACATCCCACTCCGACACAGAAGAACAATGCGAGCAGGGGACTGTCGACGAATAGGTGCATGGCGCGCTCCCGAATTCGAACCCATCGAAGGAGGGTTGATCGTAGAGACGATACGTGAACGACGATGACTGACAGCCTGTGTCGGACAAGTCGACCGAACGTTCATCGCTGGGTCTCCGCCCGGCCGCACACGATCTTGCCCACCCCACGAACATGCCAACCTCCAAATAGTGGAAATCGGGCGACCTTGTACGGATCGGTGGCACTCTGGAAAAGCAATTGACGAAAAGGCGCACAGTGGGTGGTGAAGGCGGAATGACCGGTACGCACGGTGACGATCGCGGCGGCGACCCTGAAGTCGCGTCGGGTGGCTCGAACGGTCCGGATGACGCCGCCGCGCCCTCCGACAGCACGCTTCTCGACGGCTACTACGTCCGCCGGGTCTTCTGGTCGCTGGTCGGTATCGCGCTCATCGGTCTCGGATCGGCCACTCTTCGCGTCGCGAAGCTGGGCGTCGATCCCTATACCGCGGCCAACATCGGCATCAGCAACACGATCGGCATGGACCTGGGCACCTACCAACTCATCAGTAACGTGGTGCTGTTCATTCCGATGCTGTTCTGGGGACGCAAGTACATCGGAGTCGGCTCGATATTGAACATGGTTCTGGTGGGCTATTTCATCCAGTGGTTCACCACATTGCTCGATCCCGCGGTCCCCGACGATCCGTCCCCGTTGCTGCAACTCGTCATGTTCGTCATCGGGATCGGGCTGTTCGCCTACGGTGGCTCGCTGTACATGACGTCGGCCCTGGGCAATTCGCCCTACGACGCGATTGCGCCGATGATCGTCGACCACGCCGGCGCGCCCTACCGTGCGGTTCGCGTCATCCAGGACCTGACCTTTCTGGTCCTGGCCGTGGTGTTCCACGGGCAGATCGGTCCGGGCACCGTGGTCACCGCGTTCTTCGCCGGGCCGCTGATCGACACGTTCACCGAGAAGGTGAACAAGCCGTTGATGCGACGCGACCTCACGGCCGCGAGTGCGCGTCGATCACGAATCGTCATGGGCCGATCCCACTTCTGACTGCCCGAGCGGGCATCTGGGTCTCACACTTGCGCTAGTGTCGAAAGTGGTGGGGGTCCGAAGTCGGCGTGGCGGGGGTGCGTCGCGTGCAGGGCGAAGGGACAAGCATGACCGATTATGTTGCGGCAATCAGTTTTCCGGAGAAGTCGACGGCTTACGAGGTCTACAACTCCATCACCAATTCGGAGGTGTCCGCAGAGTTCGTTTCCGCCGCGATCGTCGAGCGTGACGACGCGGGCCATCTGACGGTGACCGAGGGCGGCGATGTGGAAGCTGGGGATGCCGTTGTCGGCGGCTCGTTGATCGGTATGCTCGTCGGCCTGCTCGGTGGTCCGCTCGGTGTGCTCCTCGGCTTCGGTCTCGGCGCCGCCGGTGGTGCGGTGGTCGATGCCGGCAGGTCCGACGACCACGACGATGCGATCACCGAATTCGGGCGTTCGATCCCGGCCGGCGGGAATGCGCTTCTCGCGCAGACCGACGAGGCCGACACCGCACCCCTCGACGCGCTCGTGTCCAAGTACAACGGCACGATCGTCCGACGCCCCCTCGACGACGTCATCGCAGAACTCGAAACCCAGGAGGCGGCCGCCGAGGCGGCAGCCGACGCCGCCCGCGAGTCGATGCGCAAGGAACGCAAGGCCGAGCGCAAGGAGAAGCGCGAGGAGCGCGTCGCCGCACTCAAGAGCAAATTCTCCAAGAGCTGAGGCTCCGGGGGAGTCGGGCCCTCAGCCTTGTCGACCCTTGTATCGCGGGTCCTTCTTGTTGATGACGAACAGCCGTCCACGGCGTCGCACCACCTGTGCGCCCGGTTTGTTCTTCAGCGACCGGAGGGAGTTACGTACTTTCATGTCGGTCGGTCTCCTGTTTCAGCGCATGCCGTAGCGGCGTCGGAACCGTTCCACCCGGCCTTCGGCATCGACGAGTCGGCGGTTGCCGGTCCAGAACGGATGCGACTTGTCGGTCACGTCGGCGATGACGAGCGGGTAGGTGTGTCCGTCGGTGAACACCACGGTCTCCGACGACGTCGCGGTCGAACGGGTGAGGAATTCGTCGCCGGTGGACGCGTCGCGGAACACCACCGGGTGGTAGTCGGGGTGGATGCCTGGCCTCATGATCGTTCCTGTCTGTTGTCGGTTCCGTGGGATGGCTGTGCCGACGACGCCGGCGAGTTTTCGGCGGCGTCGTCGCACGGGTCGGTGTGGGAGTGTCCGAACGGGTCTGGGTAGGCGAGCCATAGTTGTTGTCCCAGAGCCATTTCCGCATCGGTCAGGCATGCGCGGCGCAGTGCTTCGAGGATGTGGTCGGGGTCGGCGTTGTGTGCGAGCGCAACGATCCGACGAGTGGCGGTCGCCGAAGGTCTCGTCCCAGCGCAGGGCGGCCATCGCGAGCCGCTCGTCCGGCTCGAAAGTCCGTTCCTCGTCGGTCATCGCGGCCAGCCACGGGCCGCCCAAGCACACCTGTAGACCGCCGCCCGCCGATTCCAGCCACAACGCGTCGTCGGGTTGGGTGGCCAGCCACAGGCGTCCCCGGGAACTGACCACGCCGTCGAGCAGTGCGTCGATGGCGTCGTGCAGCCGTTCAGGGTGAAAAGGCCTGTCGGAGTGAAACTCCACGAGTTGCACGCCGCACTCGGCCTCGAGCGGGGGCGTGCCGCGTAGCAGGGGATCGTGCGGCATGTCGATCCGCCCGCGCCGCGCCGTAGGGCCGATGGCGGCGAGCAGGCGGGCCGCCATGAGCGGGGTCATCGGCCGTGTCGGTGTGGGCATCATCGTCGGTGCGCCCGGCGCGAGGCGTGCCAGCACGGCCATCAGGCGTGCCGCTCCCCACACGTCGCGATCCTCCGGTGCGCACGCGGTCATCACGAGACCGTCGGCAAAGGCCACCTGGCCCACGGCGATCTGGGCCAGTGTTCGTTCGTCGTCGACCACTCCCTGCCGCGCCTCCGACAGGGGTACGTCGCCGGTGGCATCGGCCAGCCACGTCGACTCGTCGACGCAGGTGATGGTGGCGTGGATGGTGACGTCGTGCCCGGCCGGAGCATCGATGTAACCGGGGACGCCTGCGACGATCACGCCCGTGACGGCGTCGCTCACGGCCTCGGGTTCCATGATCGGATCGAGTGCCAGGACGATCGTGGTCACGTTGCTGCGCCGATGCAGTCGGCGTAGCAGTGGCAGCAGGTCTTCGCGCATCGTGCAACTGACGCATCCGTGCGCGAGTGTCAGGTCGGTGACGCCGAGGCACTCCACGCCCTCGAGGTCGACCGTGCGCACGGTGCGCGTGATGACGCCGTCGGCCAGTCGCTTCAGATCGTGATGCACGAGTGCGGTCCCGGCCACCACGAGCGATGTTGCCGCACGATCGACCGCGCCGGCGTCGAGCCCGCAGACCATGATCATCGGCGTTCGTGTGTCCTTCACCGGACCCCTCTCGTATTGGTAACGATTGTCATTTATAGAACGCCCACGCTACAGTTGTCAGCGCATTATTGCGAATCGTTGTCATTAGTCATGTGCGTTCGCGCATATGGGAGGAGGGATTGTGTCGGCACGTTGTCAAGTCACCGGGCGAACGCCGGGGTTCGGCAAACAGGTATCGCACTCGCACAAACGGACGTCGCGACGGTGGAACCCGAACGTACAGCGTAGGCGGTATTACTCTGTCGCCGAAGGGCGTTCGCTCACCTTGTGGGTCAGTGCGAAGGGCATCAAGACCATCGATCGCCACGGGATCGATGCTGTGATCGCCGACATGCGGCGCGGGGAGAAGATCTGATGGCGCACAACGTTTTACGCCCCATCATCAAGCTCAAGTCCACCGCCGGGACGGGTTACACATACGTCACGCGGAAGAACCGACGCAACGATCCCGACCGCATGGTGTTGCGCAAGTACGATCCCGTCGTCCACCGCCATGTCGATTTCAAGGAGGAACGCTGATGGCCAAGGAGTCTGCGATCATTCGCAACCAACGGCGCCGCGAGACGGTGGCACGGTACGCGCAGCGGCGCGCCGAGCTCAAGCAATTCGCACGCACCGGCGCCACCGACGCCGTACGCGCAGAGGCCCATCGGGCGCTGCGGGCGCTTCCGCGCGATGCAAGTCCGGTGCGCATCCGCAATCGGGACGCCATCGACGGCCGCCCACGTGGGTTCATCGGCAAGGCGGGCGTCTCGAGGGTGCGCTTCCGGGAGCTCGCGCACCGCGGCGAACTTCCCGGAATCTCAAAAGCCGGCTGGTGAACCACGCCGTATAGCGCATATCGCTGATCGCCGACAGACGTGGGTCGGGCCGGAGAACCTGGGTGCTACAGCATCCAGATTCTCCAACACCACCCAGATACAGCGTGACCACCGGCCGGGCAGTCATCCCGGTCGCTTCGACACGAAGAAGCCCGCTCCGACCGAGGTCAGAGCGGGCTTCTCATCGGTGGAGGTACTGATGCCGAACGCCACTGTCGGATCGCGGGGGATCTGCGCCACAGTAGAGGTATGGCAGCAGCAGCAGAGTCGGCGACAATCCGCAGTGGGGTGGTGCACTGGCGACGACTCGTCGCCTACTGGTTGCTCGCCTGCGCGTTCTCGTGGTCGTGGTGGATTCCGTTGGCGCTCGACGGCGCGATCACGAGACCGGGTCAGGGGTGGCCCACGCACCTGCCCGGCCTGCTCGGCCCGGCGTTCGCCGCGGTGGTGGTGGTGGCGGCGACCGAAGGGCGAGATGGGTTGCGCGGGTTGTGGTCTCGGATGACTCGCTGGCGTGTCGCGTGGTGGTGGTACGCGCTGATCATCGCGACGGTCGCGTGCGCATTGCTCGCCTACCCGGCTGCCTGGCTGTCGGATTCCGCCGCCCCCTCGGCAGCCGACTTCGCCTCGTACTCGGGTGTCGGCACGGTGCCCATCGTCGTGATGCTGGTCTACGTGGTGATCGTGAACGGCTTCGGCGAGGAGACCGGCTGGCGCGGCTACCTCGCCGAGGGGTTGCTGAACCGGTTCGGGGCCGCGACGACCGGTCTCCTCGTTGCCGTGCCCTGGGCGCTGTGGCATCTGCCGATGTTCTGGGTGGTGGCGTCGTTCCGGGATTTCGGTGTCGGCGGGACGATCGGCTGGTTGATCGGCCTGACCGCGGGCTCGGTGGTGTTGGCCTGGATGTACGCCGGAGCCGGGCACAGCGTGCTGATCGTCGCGCTGTGGCATACGGCCTTCAATCTGACGTCGGCCACCGACGCCGCTTCGGGGCTGCCCGCAGCGGTCAGTTCGACCCTGGTCATGTTCGCCGCCGTGGCCATCGGTATCGGCGCAGTGGTCGCGGCCCGTCGCCGAACGCGACACGCGGCCGGTTCCGGGCAATGAACCCACCGAACCGCGGCCCCCTCGACGACGCACCGTCAATCAGGAAGAGCCTATTAACCCGCGACCTCCGGAGTCTGCCCCGACAATGAGGAACCCCCTCCGACGCAGGTCGGAGGGGGTTTCTGCTTGTGGAGCTAAGGGGACTCGAACCCCTGACCCCCACACTGCCAGTGTGGTGCGCTACCAGCTGCGCCATAGCCCCGTGTGCTGTTGTGTGCCCTCGGATCACTCCGAAGCGCACTCGCGAAACTACACCATGGTCCGGAATGGAACCAAATCCGTTCGACTCTTCCCGGGGCTAGCCTTGATGCATGACTCGCCTCAACATTCCGGATCGCGTGGCGCAGCGACTCGACCACGAGCAGGTCATCTGGCTCACCACCGTCGACGTTCACCGCGCTCCGATCGCCACACCGGTGTGGTTCCTGTGGCATGACGATCGGTTCGTGATCTTCAGTCAGCCGGCCAAGGCGAAACTACGCAACATTTCGTCGCAGCCCACCGTGTCGATGCACTTCAATTCGAGTCCCGGTGGCGGTGATGTCGCGGTGTTCGTGGGTGACGGACTCGTCGACGAGGTTGGTCCCGCACAGGAGGAGGTCTCGGCCTACCTCGCGAAGTACGCCGACGCGATCCCTGAGATCGGACTCACCCCGGACGGCTTCCTCGAGTCGTATTCGGTTCTGGTGCGCGTCACCCCGCGTCGGCTGCGGAGTTGGTGACCTTCGCTTCCGTGGTCGTCCGAACAGCACTCTGCCCGACCAGGCAGCAGGACGCGGCGAACCTGATCGGGCAGAAGACGAGTGAAGCGGCCGTGGAAGGCCGCGGCGCGTCAGTGTGCGGCTTCGAACGCCTCGAGGACGGTCAGCGGGATTCGCCCGCGATCGCTGACCTCGTACCCGTTCTTGGTGGCCCACTTGCGGATTGCCTGGGTCTGTTCCTTGCTGCGGGCGCCGCCGTTGGTCGCGGTGCGCTTGGCTGTGCGTGATCCGCCCGACCGCGACACTGTGACGTATTTCGCGAGGGCGTCACGAAATTGCTGGGCGTGCTTCGACGACGTATCGAACTCGTAGCTCTTTCCGTCGAGGCTCCAGCGGACCGTTTCGTAGTTGTCGAGAACCTTACCGTCGATGTCATCGACTACCTGGACGATTTCTTTCTTGGCCACGAATCTCTCCCGATACCTCTTGTGGTGTTCTTTTGTTGTGCGCAAGAACTGTCTCGCATCAATCGGCGGTTGCCAAATCGACAGTTTGTGCGTCTTCCCATTTATACACGGGTCATAAACCAATGGGAAAGAGCGGTGTCCCGGCGCGCCGGTCACGCTTCCGTAAGCGTTATGTGACTTTGTGAATCCGAGACTCGGCAGTGTGATCTTTGTCGTACATCAGAAAATGGTGAATTCACCGTGTCGGAGTGGTGGTTTCTCCGGGTTCCGGAATGTTCTCCCGGGTGTCGAGCGTCGGCCCGAGGTCGGCGGTCGACGGCCCCACCAGCGCCCCGGGAGCGCGATCGGACGCGCGGAGCGGGGCGTAACCTGTTGCAGTGAGCGAGAATCCGGCGCGTGAACGAGACTCGAGACAATACAAACCGACCGTTTGTACGAGGCAGGAGAATCGACCGACGGAAATGGTGTCTCCATAGTCGACGATCGCGCTTCGATAGAGCACGGGGTGTTCGCTGGTGCAGGCACCTTGACGGGATCCGGCGGAGTCGAGCACCACTGTGTTCTCAGACCAATCACAGGAACTCGGTAGCGTGGACGGGCGCTTCGCGCGGGTTTCGATGTTTTCCATCCGGCACGCAAGGGTGTTGCGGTCGTCGTCGACCGTCGAGCAATTGACCGTGCGGTCGGGCGTGGAGAAGTGATATCCGGAAGTCTGCTGTACCGGTGATCCCGGTGACGTCGAACCCTGCCGATAGCGTGAATTGGCCGCCCGCGGAGCCATCGCGATAACCCGCCCGATCGTCCAACTCGGCAATGCGGTCGGTGTCTCACTCTCGAGTGCTGCCGTCGCCGAGGTGGTCGAGATCTGTGATTCGGTGGACAGAACGTCGGTGGGGGGCACCACGATGGTCGACGGGCGGGTGTCGGTGGACAAACCGCATCCGGCCACTCCGACACCGATCACCACGAGTCCGACCAGCGCCGGGACGGCGAGAAACCGCGTTCGTCGTGGTCCGTACCCTTGCATGTGTGTCGACCCCCAAGATCGCGCTGTTCTACGTCTTTGCGCCGCTGCCTGACCCGGAAGCCATCCGGCTGTGGCAGCAGACCTTATGCGAGTCCCTGGGGCTGCGGGGCAGGATCATCGTGTCACGACACGGAATCAACAGCACCGTCGGCGGGGACATCCGTCAGGTGAAACGGTACGTCAGGGCTACCCGCGGATATCCCGCGTTCCGCGACGCCGACATCAAATGGTCCGACGGCACCGGCAACGACTTTCCACGCCTGTCGGTCCGGGTACGCAGTGAGATCGTCACATTCGGGGCGCCCGACGAGATCGAGGTGACCGCGGACGGGGTGGTGGGCGGAGGAACGCGTCTCACCCCCGACGACCTGCACCGTCTCGTCGAGGAGCGCGGCGACGAGGTGGCCTTCTTCGACGGGCGAAACCGTGTCGAGGCCGACATCGGGCGCTTCGCCGGCGCCATCACTCCCGAGGTGACCTCGACGCGCGATTTTCTGCCGCTGCTCGACAGTGGGGCCTTCGACGATCTGAAGGACCGGCCGGTGGTGACGTACTGCACCGGAGGCGTGCGCTGCGAGGTGCTGAGCATGCTGATGCGCCGACGCGGATTCCGGGAGGTGTACCAACTCGACGGCGGTATCGTCCGCTACGGCGAACGCTTCGGCGACGACGGACTGTGGGAAGGATCGCTGTACGTCTTCGACAAGCGCATGTCCACGGACTTCTCCGACCACGCTGCCGTGGTGGGACGGTGCGCCGAGTGCGGGCAACCGACCAGCAATGTCGCCAACTATCCCGACGCCCTGGGTCGAGCGCTGGCGGTGATCTGTCCCGATTGTCTCGCCGCGGTGGCCGTCGAGTCCGCATGAGGCGGTCGTCGATTCCCGTGGTGGTGATCGCGGGGTTCCTCGGCGCCGGTAAGACCACGCTGCTCAATCACCTGCTGCGGGTCGGCGGCCGTTCGGGACGGGCACGGCTGGGAGTGCTCGTCAATGACTTCGGATCGGTCAACGTCGACGCGCTGCTGATCGCCGGGCAGGTCGACGGTGCGACCAGCCTCGCCAACGGCTGTATGTGCTGCGCGGTCGACCGCGACGGGCTCGACTCAGCGCTCAGCGCCTTGCTGCGGCCGTCGGCCGGCCTCGATGCCGTGGTGATCGAGGCCAGCGGGATCGCCGAACCCAAGGCCCTGATCCGGATGATCTCGTCGGCGCGCCACCCGAGGATGCACTACGGCGGACTCGTGTACCTGGTGGATGCCGCACAGTTCGGCACGATGCGCCGACGGCATCCGGAGATCGACGGACACGTGGCCGTCGCGGATCTCGTGGTGATCAACAAACGCGACCTCGTCGACGAGGTGACCCTGCGCGACGTGAAATCTGTTGTCGGCGAGATCAATCCGACGGCACCGGTGCTGACGGTCAACGATGCCGCGATCGATCCGGACGTCCTGTTCGACCGAGTCGATTCGCCCGAGGCCGCCGACACCGGGCCGCGGCAACTGACCCTCGACGAACTCATGGCCGACGACCACGACACCGATCACCACGACAGCGATCCCCATGACCACGACTGGGCGGTCGACGACGATCACCGGCACCTGCACGAGCGGTATCAGTCTGTGGAACTGTCCACCGACGCGGCCGCCGATCCGCGCCGGCTCGCGGAGCTGCTGCAACGGCCACCGGCCGGTTGCTACCGGATCAAGGGAGTCGTGTGGTTCGACCTGCCGGGATCTCGGGGACGCTTCAGCGTGCATGGTGTGGGCGGATTCGTGCGCGTGCACCGGGAGCCCCGGGGCACGGCGCCGCCGCATACCGACGTGGTCCTCATCGGTGTGGACATGGACACCGCGGCCGCTCGTGGGGCTCTCGATGCCGTGATCGCGACGGAGGCGACCGCCGCCGACGAACACGGCATCCTGCACATCACGCGGCATCTTCCGCAGGGGTGACGCACGCACGCGGCATCGCGACAACCTCGCGATGTCGGTGACGTCACAGCTGTCTAACGAAATCCCGTCGTACGAGGTCACCGATTTCCGCATTGCGCACAGGGCTGCTTAGCTGTTAAAGCTGTGACTGTTGTGACCAGTGTTGCGTGCGGGAAGGAGTGCGGCGTCGTCGCGAAGTGATGCGACCGGCGTCCAAACCAGGATGATCCAGAAACGACATCGCCGTTTCCGGCGCACCGGGTGGCGCCTCGGTGCCGCGACCGTTGCGTTCGTGGCCGCCATCGGGTCCGTGTCCGCGGTGACCGGGGGCGCCGCGCCTGCAGCGGCCGCCCCCGCACCCCCAGCCGGGGGCACGGCATTGCTGGGCAAGACGATCTTCCTGGACCCGGGTCACCAGGGCGGATCGGCCGGGCACGACCTCGCCAAGCAGGTCCCCGACGGTCGGGGTGGCAAGAAGGACTGCCAGACCACCGGGGCAACCGGGGTCAACGGCGCGAAGGAACACACCGTCACCTGGCAGATCAGCGAGCTGGTGAAAGCGGGCCTGGAAAGTCAGGGCGCGCGCGTGGTTCTGAGCCGTCCCGACGACACCGGCTGGGGCGGTTGTGTCGACGAGCGCGCCGCGGCCGCGAGTCGTTCGGGCGCCGCGGTGGCGGTGAGCCTGCACGCCGATTCCACGGTCAACGGAGCCGACAATACGAAAAAGGGCTTCCACATGATCGTGCCCGCACTGCCGATCCCCGATCCCACCGTCAACCGCGTGCAGTCCGGGGAAGGACGCAAGGCGTCGACCATCATGCGTGACGCCTTCGTCAAGGCGGGTTTCCCGCCCGCCAACTATGCAGGCGCCGATCAGGGCATTCAGACGCGGTCGGATATCGCGGCGGTCAACCTCACCACGATTCCCGCGGTGTTCATCGAGATGGGCAATCTGTCCAACCCGCAGGAGGCGGCGGCGCTGGCCGGCCGCGACGGTCAGCTCAAGTACGCGATGGCCGTGACGAATGGAATCCTGAACTACGTGCACCCGGGGGCGGCGCCGACCACCTCACCGGGCACGTCCGCACCGGGCACGGCCACCTCGCCGGGCACGGCCACCACGCCGGGCACCGCCGGCTCCGATGACAACGGCTTGTCCATAGTGATCCCGTTTGTCGAGCAGCTCCTCAAATCCAAGGACCCGCAGCAGATCGCCTCGCTACTGCTCTCACAGGGGCCCGACGTGTCCGCCCAGGTGCTCGGCGCGATGCTCAACGTGATCTACGGCCTGTTCGGCGGCAAACTCCCGATCGGGTGAGCCCGATGCGCGGGCGCGCCGGTGTGACGTGCGACGCAGCCCGCGCGGCTAAGGTCGTGGCATGGGGATCAAGGATCTGTTCGTGATGGACACGCCGGTGCCGACGCTGCGCGGACGCAAGGTGCTCATCACCGGCGCGGCCAGCGGGATCGGACGGGCGACCGCCGTGGCGGCGGCGGCCCAAGGCGCCGAATTGGTGCTCACCGACCTGCATGCCGAACCACTCGACGCAGTGGCCGCCGACATCACCGCCGACGGGGGCAGCGTGCTGTTCCATCTCGCCGGTGACGTGTCGGACTTCGAGTGGGTGTCGGCGTTCGCGCGTCAGGTCGACGCCGAGGTCGGCGTCATGGACGTGGTGATGAACGTGGCCGGTGTCTCGGTGTGGGGCACCGTCGAAAATCTGCAGCACAAGCACTGGCGCACCATGGTCGACGTCAACCTGATGGGCCCGATCCACATCATCGAATCGTTTGTGCCGCAGATGATCCGCCGCGGACACGGCGGACATCTGGTGAACGTGTCGTCGGCGGCGGGGCTGCTGGCCCTCCCGTGGCACTCGGCCTACAGCGCCAGCAAGTTCGGCATCCGCGGGGTGTCGGAGGTGCTGCGGTTCGACCTGCGCCGCCACCACATCGGGGTGTCGCTGGTGTGCCCCGGTGCGGTGGCCACGCCGCTGGTCAACACCGTCGACATCGTCGGCGTGGACCGCGACGATCCGAGGGTGGCCTCGCAAATCGCGAACTTCCACCGCATTTCGGTGACCCCGGAGAAGGCTGCCGCGGCGATCCTCGACGGGGTGCGCAAGAACCGGTACATGGTCTACACCTCGTTCGACACCCGATTCGCCTACTGGTGGGCACGGAAGTTCGCCTGGCCCTACGAGATCGTGATGAGGATCGCCAACGACCGCTTCGACTACCTGGGTCGCGTGGCCGGGCTCACATCGCGGACCGACGCCGGGGATACGGTCGCCACCGAGATCGGGTCCGACAGAGGGTGACCGACACCTTCGTCAAGCGACAGTCCGGTGCCGATCCGGACCTCTTCGCGGCCGAAGCGGCGTCGTTGCGCTGGCTCGGTGAGGCGGGGGCACCGGTGGTGGAGGTGGTGTCGGTGAGCCCGCAGCGAATCGAATTGCAGCGACTTATGACTCGTGCGCCCGACCCCGAATCGGCTCGCGAGTTCGGAGTTCGTCTGGCCCGGATGCATGATGCGGGCGCGCCCGAGTTCGGTTCGCCCCCAAACGGTTACACCGGAAAGCAGTTCATCGGCGTGCTTCCGCTCAGTACGCGCACCCACGACCGCTGGGGCGAGTTCTATGCGAACGAACGCGTGCTTCCCTACGTCGATCGTGCCGTGGCCGCCGGGAACCTGTCGCCCGACGACGAGGCTGCTGCGAGGCGTGCCTGTGAGTTCATCGCCGATGGTGCGTTCGACGACGGGGCCTCGCCGAGCCGGTTGCACGGGGATCTGTGGAGCGGAAACGTGATGTGGACCCCGGACGGGGTGGTGCTGATCGATCCGGCTGCCCACGGCGGGCACCGCGAAACCGATTTGGCGATGCTGCAATTGTTCGGCTGTCCGCAGCTCGCGCACATCATCGCCGGCTATCGCGACGCCTCGCCACTCGTCGAAGGTGTCGAAGCCCGTGTCCCGCTGCACCAGATGCATCCCCTTGCGGTACACGCAGTACGGCATGGTCCCGGCTATGGCGTGGCACTCGGGGATGCGGCACGGGCCACCCTGGCGCTGATGGGCTGAGTTGCCCGCGCGATCATGTCAGGCATGGATGGCTACCCGTTCATCCGCGGCGATGAACTCGATCCGACAACGCTGATCGTGTCCGCGACGCACGCCGAGGCGCGATACGTGCCGTCGGGTGCGCGGCTGCTGATCACCGGTATCGGCAAGGTACGTGCGTCGACCGCGCTGACCAGAGCGCTCAGTGTGGTGCACGGAGCGCCGATCCGGAGGGTGATCAACATCGGTACCGCCGGCGCGCTGCACGATCACCATGGGGGGCTGTTTCTGCCCTCGGTGGTGGTGGAACACGACATCAGCGCCACGGAACTGCGCGCCATGGGTTATCCCGTGATCGACCGCTGGGAACTGCCCGACGGCGACGGCTCGGTCCTCGCATCCGGGGACACCTTCGTCGCGGATCCAGTTCGGCGCGCCGAGTTGGCCACGACCGCCGACCTGGTGGACATGGAGGGATGTGCGATCGCCCACGTGGCCGCGGAGTTCGGCGTCGCCTGCCGTCTGGTGAAGGTGGTCAGCGATCGGGCCGACGAACAGGCCCTGGATTGGCCCACGCTGGTCGACGGCGCAGCGCGGCAACTGGGGGACTGGATCGCCGGCCGCAGGTAGTCAGGAAGATGCGCGCCTGCAGAGTGGTGACTCAGCGCTGATTACGCGAACGGGTGGACGGATAACTCGCTGATGCCGTCCCCTCACGCGCTGCGGATTCGTAGGTGGCGAGGTCGGCCGCCGCGGAGACGGGACGCCTGGCGGCGCGTGTGGCAGAGGACCGATCGGCCGCGGGGGCACTTTCGCGTACCGCTGTGGCGGCCGGGATGGTGGTCGTCACCGCATCTGCGGGGTCGCCGAGTTCCTCACCGGCACGTCGGCGCTGGACCTCACCCGCGGTCGACCGCGAGCGGGTGCCCGGCGACGCGGTGGCCGTCGACGATGTCGCTGCTGCGCCGGTTGCCTCCCTGCGCTGGGCCTCCCGGCGTCGGGTCTCACCCCCGCGCTGCTTCTCCCGGCGCTGGATCTCACCGCGCTGAGGATCGGGCTGTTGGGCCTCACGACGTTGTGCCTCACGACGCGGCATCTCACTGCGCTGGGTGTCCCGGCGCGGGGTTTCCCGGCGCCGTGTCCCTCCGGTTCGGCTGTCCGCGGACTCCGCACGGGCGACGGCGGCATTATCGCTACGGGCCGGCCGCGGCTTGCGTTCGCGGTCGGGCGCACTTGTGTCGGGTCGCGCGTCGTCGCCAGTGGCCGCTTTCGATCTCGCCGAGGGTCGCGAGCCTCCGCCACGAGGACGTTCGGTCGGGGCGTCGCCCTTGTCACGGGTAATGAACCAGCGCGCCAGTACCAGCATCAATGTCACCACGAACGTCAACGCCATCCATGGGAAGTCGTTGGCGATCGGTAGCAGCACCTTGAACACCAGGCTCTTGAGTCCGGACGCCTCATCGGCGTTGAGTCCGTACAGGGTGATCATGCCTACGCCGAAGGCGATCAGCGGGGGCTGTGCCGCCGCGGTGAACAGGGCGCGCCGACGCACCGCGAGAGCGGCCACGACGCAGCCGAGCAGATAGCAGAAGTTGAACACCGCGCCGAGGGTGTCGTTCGCGTTGGCATCGATCGCGGCACCCACAGCGGTGACTCCCGCTGCGACCAGTACCGCGCCCCACCAGGGGAGGCCACGCACCGACGGGAGCACCGACTGTTGATCGAGGGGCACCGCCGACCGGCTTCGCTGGGGAAAGGGCACATGTAGACGGTACCGGTTATCGCGCGGATTCCCGTCAACCGCTCGCCGATGTTGGGTGTGCGGTGGTATCGACGGGCGTCGTGGTGCCCGATTCACGGGTTTCGGGGTATGTGCCCGCTCGCGCGGCTACCCGTACGGTGGCGTCGATCATGTCGGGGACTGCGGGCTCGGCCAGGTCGCCGAGCGCGTCGAGCGAGGCGAGTCGCCGTGCCGTGACACCGACCCGGGTGTCGATGACTCCGATGGTGGAGTTGTAGGCCTCGACGGCCCGGCGCAACGATCCGCCGACACGGTCGAGGTGGGCGAGCACCGATTCGAGCCGGTGGAAGAGTTCGACGCCGAGTTGATGGATGACCGCGGCATCGGCGGTCATCGCGTCGTGACGCCAGCCGAGTGCGACCGTGCGGAGCAGGGCGATCAGGCTGGTGGGGGTGCACACCACCACGTTCTGCGCGAATGCGAACTCGATCAATCCCGGATCGGCGCGCGCAGCGGCCTCCAGCACGGCGTCGCCCGGAACGAAGAGCACCACGAATTCGGGCGCGTCGTCGAAGGCGGTCCAATATGACTTGCCCGACAGCGTCGCGATGTGGGTGCGCAGCGCCCGGGCGTGATCGGCGAGGAGCGCATCAGCCGCGGCCGGATCCGTGGATTCGGTGGCGTCGAGGTAGGCGTGCAGGGGCACCTTGGCGTCGACGACGATGCTACGACCGCCGGCCAGGTGCACCACCAGGTCGGGACGCACGTCCCCGGTCAGGTCCGAGTGCGCCGACACCTGGGTGCTGAAGTCGCAGTGTTTGGTCATACCGGCGAGCTCGACCACCCGCTCGAGTTGCAACTCGCCCCAGCGGCCACGGACGTGCGGGGTGTGCAGCGCATTCGCGAGCGCCTGCGTCTGATCGCCGAGGCGTACCGACGCGGTCTGCATGCCCCGGACCTGTTCGGTCAGGCTCGAGTAGGCGCTGATGCGGTTGTGCTCCACACGTCGCAACTCGTCCGACAGCTGGCCGAGCACCGCGCGCAGTGGTTCCACGATGTGGGTGACGTGACTGCCGATCGCGGTGGACTGCCTGCGGGCGGCGTCCTCGGACGCCGACGACAGTGACCGCGCCGCGAGTTCCTGCGAGGCACGGACCGCCGCGGCGTCGGCGCGGGCCGCCGACACGGCGGCGGCCGACCGCGAGGCGTTCGCAAGCCATCCGATGACAACGCCGAGCACGAGTCCGGCGATCAGTGCGCACACGGTGAGGAGCATGCCCCGATGGTGCACCCCGGCACCGACAACGTCGGACGATCAACGCCGGACGATGCCGACCCGACAGCGGGTCAGGCGGCGGCCCGTACCGCCGCCTCGTGGGCCAACAACCACTGCTTGGTGGGCAGGCCGTACCGGAACCCACCCAGCTTGCCGTCGCCCCGTAGCACACGATGACAGGGCACGAACAGTGCCGCGGCGTTGCGGGCACAGGTGGCGCCGGCGGCGCGCACCGCCGTCGGTTCGCCGGTGCGGGCGGCCAGGTCGGCGTAGCTGACCGGCTCGCCGGGGACCACGGTGCGCAGGGTCTGCCACGCCCGCTCGAGAAACGGTCCCGACCGCTGTCGCACCGTGATCGCGTCGACGGCCGACACCTCGCCCGCGTAGTACGCCGACACCGCGTCGGTGATCGCGGTGAGTTGCCCACTACGAATCGCGCGTTCGGGCCGGATGGCCCGATGGACGAGCGCGAGCAGATAGTCGGGATCATCGGTCCACCCGGACGCCAGGACGACGCCCGTGCCGTCGGCGATCACCGTGAAGGTGCCGTTGGGTGTCGAGACCGAGGTGTACGCCGCGGCGTCGCCGGTCGGGGCATCGGTGCGGGTGTCGGGGTCGGTGATGGTCATCAGGAGTCTCCTCGCAGGTTGTCGGGGGTGGGTAGGGGGTGGCGGGCGAGTCGATGACGCCACAGGTGCATCGACGCGTAGGACCGCCAAGGTGCCCAGGAACCGGTCGCGGTGAGGTCCACACCGAGATCGGCAGCCGCATGCCGGATCACCAGATCGCGCCCGAGCAGGATGTCGGGATCGCCGGTCACCTGCATCGTCACGTAGTCGGCCGTCCAGTCACCGACCCCCGGAAGGGTCAGTAGTCGGGCACGCAAGTCTGACGCGGCGACCCCCGCATGTGGTTCCACCGTTCCCTCGGCGAGTGCTCCGGCAGCGCACACGACGGCCTGCACGCGGCGCGCCGGGCCACGCAGAGCCCCGTGGCCCCCGGCCGCGATGGCGTCGGGAGTGGGAAATGCGCGCCACCCGCCCGGCCACGCCGTGTCCGCGCCCAGGGCGGCGACCAGTCCACCGAGGTGATGGCGGGCGGCCTGCACGCTGATCTGCTGACCGATCATGGTGCGGATGAGCGCTTCGGCAGGGTCGACGCAACCCACGAGCCTCGTTCCCGGGTGCGCGATGATCAGCGGCGACAGTGTGGGGTCGGCGCGCAGCGCCTCGGCGGCGGCGGCCGCGTCGGCATCCAGATCGAGTAGTCGTCGCACCCGGTTCACCGCCGTGCCGAGATCTCGCATGTCGAGATGGCGCACACCGACTGCGACGTGGGCCCGACCTCGCGCGGCGTTCGATCCGGGTGAGATCTCGACCAGCGCCGGTCCGTGCGGCAGCGAGAGCACCCGCCGGTAGCACCAGGTGCCGTTCGGGTCGCCGGAGAATTCCTCGACGCCGGGTATGGCGTGCGCGCGCAGAATCAGGGCCGGCCACGCGGGATCGAACGGCTCGCGCACGGGCAGTCGCAGCGACACCCCGTCGCGTGGGGAAACGGGGTGCGCGGCACCCCGGGCGCTTCCGGAGCTGGGGAGGCGTAGGGCCCGCAGTCCGGTGGGCGTGAGGCCGAATACCTCTTTGATCGTGTCATTGAACTGCCGCACGCTGGCGAATCCTGCTGCGAACGCGATGTCGGCCATCGGCATCGCGGTGCACTGGATCAGGATGCGCGCGTTGGTCGCTCGATGGGCACGGGCGATGGCCAGTGGTCCGGCTCCCAGCTCTGCGGTCATGACACGGGTGAGGTGGCGCGACGAATAGCCCATCCGGGTGGCCAGGCCGTCCACTCCGGTCCGATCGATCACCCCGTCCTCGATCAGACGCATCGCACGTGACGCCAGGTCGGCGTTCACATTCCAGCGCGGCGACCCGGGCACGGCGTCGGGTGCACAGCGTCGGCAGGCGCGGAATCCGCGGGTCTGCGCGGCTGCCGCGGTGAGAACGAAGGAGACGTTCTGCGGACGTGGGGTCTGCGCCGGACACGACGGACGGCAGTAGATGCCGGTGGTGTGAACGGTGACGAAGAACTGCCCGTCGAATCGCGTGTCGCGTGCCTGCAGGGCGCGGTAGCAGCGATCGAAATCGAGGTCACCGGTCACGGTGGTCGTGGCGTTCACTCTTTCACTGTGGCATGCCGTACAGGGGCGATTCTGGCGGGAATCGGACACCGGATTAAAATTGAGTTTGAGAGGAGTAATGGTGACGGAGACCACACACTCCTGGCACCATGAGCGCTATGAGCACACCGTTCGGCGGTGACCGACAACGAGGTCGGAACCGAGAGCTCCCACTGGCGGACTATCCGGCGTGGGCGTTGGACATCATGATGGGACTGTACGGCCCCGAGACCATCGAACACGCCGTCGCCGACGATCCGGTCGCCCGGCATTCCCACCATCCGCCGTCGCACAGCCCCGCGGCGCCCAGGTCCCGTCCCGGACCACGCGAGTCCATCGATCGCGACGAGACCCAGGGCAACACCGCGACCCTCAACCGCCCCACGCCGGAACCCGCGACACCGCCGGAACCCGCTACACCGTCGGATGCCGCGTTGCTGTCGCCGATGGTGGCCGAGATCGAGGCCATCAACGCGCTCTTGCGTGTGCTCAAGCGGACGTTCCGGCGGCGCGCCACCGGAACCGACCCCGAGGCCTGACCGGCACGATCGAACGGGCCGACACCACTCCCACACGACGATGCCGTGTGTGAGGATCGTCGGGTGACTGATACGTCGGGTTCCGGGGTCTCGGACGAGACCGATCCAGCGTCCCCTGGCCGCACCTATCCCACTCGCCTGCATGTCTTCCTGTCCGGATTGCAGGCCACCTCGAAGGTGGCGCTGCAAGGCGTGATCCTGGTGGTGGCGCTGTGGGCGTTGTTCTGGGTGCTGGGCAAGCTCTGGGTGATCCTGCTTCCGGTGCTGCTCGCCATCATCGTCTGTACCGTCATGTGGCCGCCCGCACGGTGGATGCGCAACCACGGCGCACCGCCGGCGGCCGCGGCGCTGGTGATGATGCTCGTCGGGATCGGCGTGATCGCGGCGGTGATCGCCCTGATCGTGCCGTCGATCGTTCGCCAGGTACCGGCGCTCGCCGCGCGGGCCGCCGACGGGCTCCGCGAACTGCAGAAATGGGTGCAGGGGCCGCCCCTGAACCTCCGTGACGAGCAGATCGACAACGCGGTACACGCGATCACCCAGAAGCTGCAGTCCAGCGCGTCGACCATCGCGTCGGGTGTGTTCACCGGACTCGGGACGGCGACGTCGGTGCTCGTCACCATCTTCACGCTGCTCGTGCTGGTGTTCTTCTTCCTCAAGGACGGGCCCAAGTTCATTCCGTGGTTGCGCCGCACACTCGGTGAGCCCTCGGCAACCCATGTCGGCGAGGTGTTGCTGCGGATGTGGAACAGTCTCGGCGGGTTCATCCGAACCCAGGCGATCGTCAGCCTCGTCGACGCCACCTTCATCGGTGCGGGGCTGTTCATCCTGCGGGTCCCGTTGGCCGGTGTGCTGGTGGTGATCACCTTCCTGGGTGGGTTCATCCCGATCGTCGGTGCGTTTGTGGCCGGCGCGCTTGCGGTGCTCATCGCGCTGGTCTCCAACGGCCTCACCACCGCGCTGATCGTGCTGGCGATCATCATCGCGGTGCAGCAGTTGGAGGGAAACGTTCTGCAGCCGTGGCTGCAGGCCAAGTCGATGAACCTGCACGCGGTGATCGTGCTGCTGTCGGTGACCCTCGGCGGGTCCATGTTCGGCATTATCGGCGCATTCCTCGCCGTGCCCGCGGCCGCGACGCTCGCGGTGGTGCTGCGCTACGTCAATGAACAGATTGCCGTCCGGTCGGGGGAAGAGCTGCCACCTCATGGTGAGGACGTGACCGAGAACATCGGCGTGCCCGACGATCCAGGATCGGATACAGGCGCGCCGGACGCTGCGGACACGGGGTCGAGCTCATGACCGCCCTCGGGACGGCGCTTTCGGCCCGATAGACTCGACGCCCGTGAGTCTCACCCTCGGAATCGTCGGGCTACCCAACGTCGGCAAGTCCACCCTGTTCAATGCGTTGACACGCAACGACGTGCTGGCCGCCAACTATCCGTTCGCGACCATCGAACCCAACATCGGCGTCGTCGAACTTCCCGACGCGCGCCTGGGTCGGCTCGCGGAGATCTTCGGCAGCGAGCGAATCCTGCCGGCGACGGTGTCGTTCGTCGACATCGCCGGCATCGTGAAGGGTGCGTCGGAAGGTGAGGGGATGGGTAACCAGTTCCTCGCCAACATCCGGGAGGCCGACGCGATCTGTCAGGTGGTCCGGGTGTTCGCCGACGACGACGTAGTCCACGTCGACGGCCGCGTCGACCCGCTCGCCGACATCGAGGTGATCGAGACCGAACTGATCCTCGCCGACATGCAGACGCTGGAGAAGGCGATCCCGCGTTTGGAGAAGGACGCGCGCAAGAACAAGGATCTCGCCGAGACCCTCGAGGCGGCCAAGAAAGCGCAGGAGATCCTCGACAGCGGCAAAACCCTGTTCTCGCAAAAGGATTCGTTCGACCTCTCTTCGGTCCGCGAGTTGCACCTGATGACGGCCAAGCCATTCCTGTACGTCTTCAACGCCGACGAGGCCATCCTGACCGACGACGCACGCAAGGCCGAACTCAAGGCCGCGGTGGCACCGGCCGACGCGGTGTTCCTCGACGCCAAGGTGGAAAGCGAACTCCTCGAACTCGATGAGGAGGACGCGCAGGAGTTGCTGGATTCGATCGGCCAGGACGAGCCGGGTCTGCGGTCGCTCGCGCGCGCCGGATTCCACACCCTCGGCCTACAGACCTACCTCACCGCGGGTCCGAAAGAGTCGCGCGCGTGGACAATCCACCAGGGGGACACCGCACCCAAGGCTGCCGGCGTGATCCACACCGACTTCGAGAAGGGCTTCATCAAGGCCGAGATCGTCTCGTTCGACGACCTCGACGCCGCCGGCTCGATGCAGGCCGCCAAAGCCGCCGGCAGGGTGCGGATGGAGGGCAAGGACTACGTCATGGCCGACGGGGATGTGGTCGAGTTCCGGTTTAACGTCTAGCGTTATTGACGTACTTCGTTATATTATGGTCCGGTGATCAGATCGTTCGGTGACAAGACCACCGAACGCATTTGGGATGAGCAGTACGTCAAGGGTGTCGACCGCGCTCTTCAGCGTGCGGCACTGCGGAAACTGGAACTGGTCCACGCAGCCGCGGGCGTGGAGGACCTGCGGATTCCGCCAGGCAATCGGTTGGAGCGGTTGGTGGGTGATCGCTTGGGGCAGCACAGTATTCGCGTTAATGGCCAGTGGCGAATCTGCTTCACATGGAGAAACGGAGGTGCCGATGATGTCGAACTCGTTGACTACCACTGACGGCGATCTGATCAAGCCGATTCACCCCGGGGAGGTTCTCATGGAGGATTTCATCGAGGGCTTCGGGATTACGCAGAACAAGTTGGCTGTTGCGATTGGTGTGCCGCCACGGCGCATCAATGAGATCGTGCACGGCAAGCGGGGAATCACGGCTGATACGGCTGTGCGCCTGAGCAAGTACTTCGGCACGTCCGCCGAGTTCTGGATGAACCTGCAGTCGCACTATGAGTTGCGGATCGAGCGCCGAGCTCTGCGTGAACAACTCGATGCGATCTCACCTCTGGAGTCCGCATGACGGGCGAGATCCTGCTTTCGGGATACCTGATCTGTGTGAACGCCGACGAGGCCGATTGTGTCGAATAGCTCCTACCGCGTCACATCGACCTGACGCGAGCCGAGTTGGGTTGTTTGTCCTTTGTAGTCGACCGGACCGATGATCCGCTGGGCTGGCGTGTTGACGAGAGATTTGTCGACGATGCGGCGTTCACCTTCCACCAGCAGCGAGTGTTGGACAGTGAGTGGGGCCGCGCCACCGCCGGCACAGAACGCCGGTACTCGGTCACAGTCGGGGAAGACTGATGTTCGGTTACCGGTCGTGCAATCCGGTCGAATTCCAGGCATCATTGACGACATAGTTTGATGCGATTGGAGATGCGGGATGCGCACGACGGTAACCCTTGACGACGACCTTCTGGCGAAGGCGGCCGAGCTGACCGGTGTTCATGAGAGAGCGGCGCTCATTCGCGAGGGGTTGCAGGCGTTGATCCGCGTGGAGAGTGCGCGTCGCCTTGCTGCGCTCGGCGGTACCGATCCGGCCGCCACTGCCGCTCCGCGTCGCCGTTCGTCCGTCGGATGATCCTTGTTGATACGTCGGTCTGGGTCGACCATCTGCATACCGAGAACGAACGTTTGAGCGCACTCCTCGGTGAAGACGAGATCGGTTGTCACCCAATGGTGGTCGAGGAACTGGCGATGGGATCAATCGCGAACCGGGACGTGGTGATCGATCTGCTCGGCAATCTTTTCCGATTTCCCGTTCTCAGTCATGTGGAGTTGCTGCACCTCGTCGAGGCTCGGCGACTCTGGGGTCGCGGATTGAGTCCGGTCGATGCTCGTCTGCTCGGTTCGGTGCTTCTCGTCGATGGCGCGATGCTGTGGACGAGAGACAAGCGGTTAAGGGCGGCGAGCGTAGAGGCCGGGGTAGACGCCGAAATCGCGTGACGTTTATCGACGCCGTCGTGTTGTGGAATTCCGGTTCAACGTGTAGCTCCGCAATTCAGACGTGTTGGGCCACAACGGTATTTGGTCGGCAAGCGGCGTCGATCAGTGTGAGACGATCTCACGGTGTCATCCATCCAAACCCTGGGCGATCCCGAGCGTCGCATTCTCGCACGCTGGGCGATCTGCTGCGCGGAGCGGGTACTTCCCATGTTCGAGGCCGATTCCGGTTCTGAGGAACTGATCAGGGATGCCGTTGCGCGAACGCGCGCCTACGCCAAGGGTGAGAGCACCGCTGCGTCGGAGATCAAGAAGAGGTTGGTTGCGGTCAAAGCAGCGGGTGCTGCGATCACTCCGCAAGGCGCGGCGGCCGCGAGGGCGGTTGCCCAGGCTTCCGGGGTCGCGCATATGGGGGCTCACGCTCTTGGTGCGGCTGCATACGCGACCAAGGCCGTGGAACTTGCACATCCAGATCACCCCGAGGCAGTGCGAGCCGAGATCACTTGGCAACTGGCGAACCTGACCGATGGCGAGCGCGCTGCGCTACGGCGGCTTCCCGAGCTGGGCAGTGATTCCTCCGGTCCCCTCGGACCCGGACTGCTCACGCGCGGGGTGCTGGGGTCGACGATTCGCGAGATTCAGGCGCAGATCCGGTGAACGACTGACGTCCCGCCTCACGGTTCACGCTAGAATTCTGTACATGACTACCTTGCCGATCGCTGACGTACGCGCCAACCTTTCCAAGTTGGTGGACGAGGCGATGCGCACCCATCAGCGGGTGGAGGTCACCAGGAACGGACGTCGGGCTGCAGTGCTGATCGGTGCCGACGACTACGACTCGCTCATGGAGACGCTCGAAATACTGAGTGATCGAGAATCGATGGAGGCCATTGGCCAATCGGACGCCGATATCGCCGCTGGTCGGGTCTACTCGCTCGACGAGGTGGAGGCTGAACTCCGCGCGAAGGGCGTCATCAATTCATGAGCTACCGGGTCGAACTGACTCGTCGCGCTCTCCGAAGTCTGTCCGAGGAACTCCCCGAGGCTGTCGCCGCGGCTTGTTGGGAGTTCATCCGAGGTCCACTCGCCGAGAACCCGCAACTGGTGGGCAAGCGCCTGCACGCCGAGTTGGATGGGCGTTGGTCGGCGGGGCGCGGCGAGTTTCGGGTTGTCTACGAGATCCACGAGGAAGTTGTGGTCATCCGGGGCATCGACATTCGGCATCGTCGTGACGTTTATCGGTGACGCTGCGTGGTGGATTTCCGGTTCACCGTGTAGCGGATCGACGTCCTCGGTGATGCGGTGGACAGCGCCCCTACTCAGCTGCGGGACCGGTTGCGCCCCAACAGGGTGATCGTGATCGTCACCGCTGCTGCCACCACCCCGAACACAACGAGAACCCACCACGACAGCTCCGCGCCGCGCACCAGGTTGGCATGGTTCAGCCCGCCCGTGTCGGAGGCATCGCGGCGGCTGTCGTGCTGGGCGAGGTGCAGTGTGAGGGTGATGACCGCGACGCCTGTCGCCACCCCGGTGTTGCGGAAGATGGCGATCAGCGATCCCGCCGTTCCGGTTCCCGCGGCGTTCGCCGCGGCCATCACGCCGGCGTTGTTGGCCGGCACAAAAGTTCCCAGGCCCACCCCGAGGATCGCCAGACACGGCACCAGCCAACCGATTTCGATGGGATGCAATGCCATCGTGATCAGCGAGCCGACGATCAGCGCGCATCCCAGCAGTGCGCGAGACGCATTGGTTCCGGCGCCGCGCAGCGCGGTGGTCCCGATCACCGTGGAGATCAGAAAACCGGCAGGCATCGACGACAGGATGACGCCGGTCGAGGAGACCGAACGTCCCAGCGGGACCAGCAACTGCGGAACGAGAACGATCGGCGCGATGAGCAAGAGGTAACTCACCAGTGCGCCTACGACACCGATCGAGATCTGCGGTGTGCGGATCAACCGCGGATCGATCAGCGGTGTGTCGTAGTGGTTTTCCCGAACCCAGAATCCGGACACGATTGCCAACGGCGCCACCAGCAACACCAGCGCGAGCGGCAGACTCATCGGGAGACCCGACACCCCGGACAGACCCAACATCAGGGTGATAGCCGCCGCGGCGAGCAATATCGTGCCGGGCCCGTCGAATCGCGGCATCGTCGGTCGCCTCGACGTCCCGTCGTCGGTCTTCGGTGCCGGCAGCAGAACGAACGCCGAGGCCAGTGCGGCCACGCCGATGGGAACATTGACCCAGAAGATCGAACGCCATCCGAAATCGTCGACCAGCAGGCCGCCGATGAGCGGTCCCAACGCCAACCCGAGTGCCTGCATCGACGCCTGCACCGCCAACCCGTCCCGCAACTTGGCCTTGGGCATGCTCTCGGTGACCATGGCGATTGCGTTACCGGCTATCGCCGCCCCGCCGATGCCCTGAACGACACGAAAAATGATGAGCGATAACAGATTCGGCGCGATACTGCACGCCAGTGAGCCGATGGTGAAGATGGCGTAACCGTAGATGTACAGGGATTTGCGGCCCAGCCCGTCACCGAGTCGAGCACACGGCGTCACCAATGAGACGACGGCAAGCACGTATGCGACCGATACCCATTGCGCCGATGCCAACGAGGCGTCGAAGGATCGCTGCAGAGCCGGTAGCGCCAGCGTCACGATGCTCGAGTCGAGTTGGACCATCAACGCGCCGAAACTGATGCCAGCCACTGAGTACCAGTAGGAGCGCGGTGAGCGGCTCACCCACTCGGGCCGATCGGGAACATCGACGACGCGCCGCCACGTGGGCGAGCCGATCTGCATGACTCCGCCTCTCCGGTGGGTGCCGCGCCCACCATCGAACGGCCGGGCCGAAGTCGCCGGCGCCGTCCCGGGATTCTACTTCGGGATGTCTCTTCGCGACCGGGGATGAGGTCTCCCGTCTACTGTGGAAGCCCATGGACATAGCCCTCGAGAACGTCGGTATCGCCGTCGAGGATCTGGACGCGGCGGTAGCGTTCTTCACCGACCTCGGGCTCACCGTGATCGGACGTGACACGGTCAGCGGGGAGTGGGCCGACACCGCCGTCGGACTCGACGGCAACCATGTCAGGATCGCGATGCTCCAGACCCCCGACGGTCATGGGCGCCTGGAACTCTTCGAGTACATCCATCCCGACGCCATCGCGACGAGTCCGACGCTGCCCAACGAAATCGGCATGCACCGCGTCGCATTCCGGGTCGACGATCTCGATGCAGCGCTGGCCGCAGCCGCGCGACACGGATACCGGCCGCTGCGCGGGGTCGCGACATACCAGGACATTTTCCGTCTCACCTACGTGCGCGGTCCGAGCGGAATCATCGTGATGCTCGCCGAGGAGTTGACGAAGCGTCCGTAACGATTGGGTGCCCAGTGTGCATCGACAAGCGCGTTGTGGCCAGCGTCGGCGATACTGCCCTGGTGATGCGAACCAAGCGAACCGCGTTGTGCGCGCTGTCGGTGGTGCTGCTGGTCATTGGGGGACTGCTCGTCTCCCTTCCCGGCAGGGCGGATGCCTCTCCGGGGGGCTGGCTGTACACGATGGTGGCGTTCAGCAATATCAGCGACCGTGACCTCGATGTCTATCAGTCGTCCAACGCGACGGACTTCTCAACGCTGAAGCTGTCGGCGTACCGGCCGCCGTCGGGGCGGGTGCGCGACCCCAGCATCTTCAAGAGCACGGACGGCTTCTACTACCTCACCTATACGACGGTCGACGGTGCGAACATCGGTTTCGCGCGCAGTCGCGACCGCGTGAACTGGGCCTTCATGCACAACTATCCCGTGCCCTTCTGCTGTGCGTTCCTGCCTGGCACCGGTGACGGCAAGGGCACGGGTTCGGTCGACATTCCCGGCTTCGGGTCGGCGGGTTCGTCCGACGGTCCGTCGCTCTCGCCGTTCACCACCAAGGCGTGGGCGCCGGAGTGGTTCGTCGAGGGTGGCCGGGTGCACATCATCCTGTCGATGTCCACCGGCGGCGGATTCGTGCCGTACCTGATGACCGCACTCGATTCGTCGTTCCGTGCGTGGAGCTGGCCGGTCCCGATCGCGGGGATCGGTGCCGACCACATCGACACCATGGTGGTGAAGGAGGGATCGACCTACCACGCGTTCACCAAGAACGAGACCAAGAAGGTGATCGAACACGCCGTGGCGCAGTCCCTGGGCGGGCCCTACCGGTTCGTCGCCCCGGGCCCCTGGGGCTCCTACGTCGAAGGTCCCACGGTCATCCAGTTGCCCAACGGCTCCTGGCGGCTCTTCCTCGACGCCTACACCAGCAACAGGTATCTCTACTCCGACAGCCCGAATCTGTACGACTGGGGGAACCCGAAGGAGCTTCCCGGTCTCTCCGGCAAGGTGCGTCACATCGGCGTGATGCGCGAACCGGCGTAAGCAGCGGTTTCGCCGCGCAATCGCAGCCGGCGTGATCGCTACCATCGGTGTCGATGCTGCACATCGGTACCTCGGGCTGGCAATACAAGGATTGGCGGGGGCGGTTCTATCCCACCACCGTGCCCCAACGGCAGTGGCTGGCCTGGTACGCGCAGACGTTCTCCACCGTCGAGGTGAACAACACGTTCTATCGGTTACCGCAACGGTCGACGTTCCTGCGGTGGGCCGACGAGGTGCCGGACGGATTCGTCATGACGGTCAAGATGAGCCGCTACCTCACCCACGTGCGCAGGCTCGCCGACCCCGCAGAGCCGGTGCAACGCTTCGTTGATCGCGCGACCGCGCTCGGCACCCGCCTCGGCCCGGTACTGCTGCAGCTACCACCGACTCTCGACGCCCGTCCCGACGCGCTCGCCGAGACGTTGGACGCGTTCGGTGGTGCGATGCGACTGGTGGTCGAACCTCGCCACCCGTCATGGTGGAACGACGACGTGCGTGCGGTACTGACCGCGCACAACGCCGCGTTGTGCTGGGCCGACCGCGACGGCCGCAGCATGACGCCGCTGTGGCGAACAGCCGACTTCGGTTATCTGCGTATGCATTCCGGTCGTGCATCGCCACCGACCGCTTACGGAGTGCGCGCAATCGACACCTGGGCGGGGCGTCTGGGCGAAACGTTCGGGACCGACGACGTCTACGTGTATTTCAACAACGACACCGGCGGTGCCGCGGTGGACAACGCGCTCACCATGATTCGGCGCAGCACGCGATGACCCCCGGCGAACTTCGCGGTCGGAGGGGTCAGCGCCAGATGACCGCGATCGCCGCCGCGGCGAACGACAACACGCCCACCGACCAGAACATGACAGCCGGAACCGCCGTGCCCGTCTTGCGTTGACGCGCACCGCCCATGCCGAGGACGGCGCCGATCACGATGAGGATCGCCAGTTTCACCCACAGTTTCGGGTAGTCGAGTTCGACGCCCGCGGGCCACTCGAAGGCCAGGGCGACACCGGTGAGCAGCGAGAGCAACAGGCCGTAGTCCATCAACGGGATGAAGCGTCTGCGACGCGACGTCGCCTCGACCGCCCAGGCGCCGAACGTGACGGCGAAACCCACGATGTGGAACAGGGCTATGACGCTGCGTAGTACCTCCATGCGGGTAACGGTAACCCCGGGACGGGATGTCTGTCAGGGTCATTCGTCCGCTGCCGATGCGATCGACGTGGCGGGCACGCCGGTCGGCGGGTAGCAAGGACGTCATGGGCCAGACTTTCACCAAACGTACGACGGGTCGTCCGGCGCAGTGGGAGGTCGCCGGGCTCGAGTGGCTTGCCGAGCCGATCGACTCCGGCGGCGCCGCAGTGGTTGCGGTGGTGTCGCGCGACGAATCGGGACTCACCGAGCAGCGGGTGACCACATCGGCGCCGACGGCGAAAGCTGCGGCGGACTTCGGCCGCGGGCTGGCCGTCACCCACGCGGTGGACGGGATGCGGTGGGGGCAGGGACCGCCGGGTTGGTCGGGGCCGGGATACCAGGGACCCAACGAGCACCTCATCGACCTGCCGCTCAACGGCCACGACACGTGGGGGGAGATGTACGCGCAGGAGCGTTTGCAGCCGTTGTTGCCCGACGCGGGCCTCGCCGCCGCCGACCATGCCGCCGTCGACCGTCTGTGTGAACGCCTACGCGACGGCGACTTCGACACCGGTGACACCCCGTCCCGGCTGCACGGTGATCTGTGGTCGGGCAACGTGCTGTGGTCCGAGGGCGGATGTGTGCTGATCGACCCGTCCGCGCACGTGGGGCACCGGGAGACCGATCTCGCCGCGCTCGGCCTGTTCGGCTTCTCGTTTCTCGACGATGTCCTGGCCGGCTACCGGGAGGCGGTGCCGCTTGCCGACGGATGGGCCGACCGCGTTGCACTGCACCAACTCTCGATGATTCTGATGCATGCCGTCGTGTTCGGTGGGGGTTATCGGCGACAGGTCGCCGACATCGCACGCCGATACGTGTGAACCCGGTCAGTCCTCGATCAGCGACCTGTCGGTGGACAGTTCCACCGTCGCCCACACCTCATGGTCGGTGGCCTTGAGGCGGTCGGTGATGAAGCGGCGCACCCGGTCTTCGTCCTCGACCCGCCAGATCCCCGAACCGACGAGGAAGTCGACTTCCACATACAGTCGGCGCCCGAGCCGGGTGGAGCGGACGAGCGGATCGGTGAGTCCGAACTCGGTGGCCGCGTCGGTGGCCGCGGCGTTGATGATTCCGGCGATCTCGGGTGGGGGCGCGGCCTCGAGCAACTCGCGGATGCCTTGGCGGGCCAGTTTGATCGCCATCGGTGCCACGCCCGCCGTGGCGATCAGGACCAGTGTGGGGTCCACGTAGGCGGCTGCCGCGTCGGCCCCGGAACGCTGCAGTGCGATCGCGACTGCGCCGCCGACCGCCACCATCAGGCTCATCAGGGTGCCCGCCCGCCAGCCCACCATTTCGGCGGCTGCGAGTTGCGACACGCTCGCCGGACTGCGCAATGCCAGCACGATGAGCAGCGACACCAATGCCGAGACGGCTCCGTAGAGTGCCACCGAACCAGGTGCCGCATTCGATCCGCCGTTGAGGATGACCGAGACCGCATCGGCCGCGCCGTAGACCAGCGTGGCCAGCAGCGCGGCACCCTGCAGGGCCACCGCGAGGGGGGTCGCGCCATGCCGGCCGAAGGGGAATTCGGCGGTGGGTTCGCTGCCCGCGGCGCGCGCGGCCAGCATCGACGTCGCGACCAGGGCGATTCCGGCGAGCATGTAGATGCCGTCGAACAACACCACACTCGAACCGCTGATGACGCCCCACACCACCGCGCCGCCGCCGAGTACGGCGGTCGCCGCCAGGCTCAGCCGCAGTGCCCGACGTTCGGAGTTCGCACTCATGCCGAACACCCTCCCGTCTGCGGTGCGCTCGCGTGGGTGCCGCTCAGCGGTCGTGGAACCATCCGGAGTTCTTGGCCCGCCACGTCATCTCCTCCCAGTACCCCCAGCTGTGGGTACCGATCGTCGGGTAGTCGGTGGTGATGGGCAGCCTCCCGAGCAGGGCGGCAACCTCGAAGGCGCGGGTCTGGGCGAGCGAGAGCGCTTCGAGCGGTGTGCCCTTGATGGAGTTGGAGACGTTGTCGTCACGATTTCCCCACAGGGCGGAGCCCGCCGCCACACGGATTCTCATGCCGTGCATCCGGGGAACCTGGACGAGTGGATCGTTGTCGAGCCACCGGCCGCTCCACGGTGGTCCCCACATGTCGTCGGAGTTGAACGGACCCACTCCTGCCTCGATGCCCGCGTCGAAGAGCGCAGCACGCACGGCCGACCGCATGCCCGGCGCGGACAGATTCAGGAATCCCGACATCGAGAAGGCGTGCGAGATGCGCGCCCGGTGATAGGCGCCGTAGATGAGCGCGGCGTTGCCGCCCATGGAGATCCCCATGATCGCGTATTTGTGTCTGGGCCCGACATCGAGTCCGCGCCGGTCCAGCATGGCCACCAGGGTGTTGAGTCGACACGTCCACAGGTAGCGATATCGCAACGAGTTGAGGCTGTGCGGGGCGTCCCAGTCGGTGTAGAAGCTGGCCAGGCCTCCGGCCGGGGCCACCACGTTCACCCCGGAGTCGGCCATCCGCCCGACGTTGGTCAGCAGCTTCCAGCCGCTCGCCGTGGACGTGGCACGCAGCCCCGACAACGCGATCACCGTCTTGTAATTGCCCGGCCGGGTCCACATGTCGACCGCGGTGGCGGGCATGCCGCAGCCGCCCAGCATCACCCGCTGGTAGGTGGCCGCCTCGGCGCGTCCCGCGCCCACCAGTGACCCCAGAACCGTGAGCACGATCAATGCGCAGATCACCAGACGACGGAGTGTCATCCCCGTAGCATCTCATGGCCGTATGCGGCGATGAGGCGGTCATTGGTCCCGGTGCGGTGCCGATCAGGGCACGAGTCCGCCTCCGTCACCGCCGAACGGGAGCGGTGAGCCGCCCGAATCGCCCGACCCGCTCTGCTCCGGAATCGTCGTCTGTTGCTTGTCGACGGCACCACCGAGCTTCACCTGCATGGTTTCGGTCCGGCCGTTTCTGGTGACGGTGACCGGAATGGTCTGCCCGGGGGTATGGGTGAGAATCTGGGCCATGAGATCGGCGTAGTTGCTGACCGGCACGTCGCCCACCTTCGTGATGACGTCGCCCGCGCGGATGCCCGCGTCGGCGGCTGCTCCACCACTTTGTACCCCGGTGACCCGGGCGCCGTTCACGGCTGCGCCGCGGGCGGATTCGAGCGAACCCGACACACCGAGCACCGGCTTGGTGGCCTGACCGTTCTGCAAGAGTTCGTTGGCCACCCGCTTGGCGGTGTTGATGGGAATCGCGAAACCCAGACCGAATGCCTGCGGGCCGCCGCTGCCGGCCTGCCCGGTGTCGACGGCCGAGTTCACCGCGATCACCTGGCCCTGCAGATTCACCAGCGGCCCTCCCGAGTTGCCCGGGTTGATCGGGGTGTCGGTCTGCAGACCGTTGTAGACCGTGACCGAACCGCCCTGCTCGTCGGCCGCGGTCACGGTGCGCGAGAGCGCGCTGACGATGCCGGAGGTCACCGTGTTCGAGAGGTTCTCCGGGCTGCCGACGGCCACCACCTGCTCACCGACCTGCAGGGTGCTGGAATCGCCTATCGCCGCCGGGGTCAATCCCGACGCCCCGTCGAGTTTGATCACCGCGATGTCATAGGAGGGGGACGTGCCCTTGACCGTCGCCGGATACGTCTTCCCGTCCGGGGTGGTCACCTCGATGGTGCTTCGGTCACCGGCTCCGGCCACCACGTGGTTGTTGGTCAGGACGTAACCGTCGGGGGAGAGGATGATGCCGCTGCCGACGGCGGTGCCCTGCGACGTCGCGACCTTGATGTCGGCGGTCGAACGCGACGCCACCTGAGCTGCGTAGGTGATGGAACCGGGCTTGGCGTCGACGGCCGGGGTGGCCGCCGCGGGCGCCGACGCGATCACCGGTGCACTGCCCGACGAACCGTGATCGAGCAGGGCGTACCCCCCGGCGCCCACGCTGCCGCCGATGAGTCCGGCGAGCAGGGCGGTTGCCACGATCGTTCGCGCGGTGCCGTGTCGAGGCGAAACAGGTTGCGGTGCAGAATAATACGTCGACGCTGCTTGGTGCGACGGCGGTACAGGGCCGGCGCCCTGGTCGAAGTACGTGCTGCGCCAACCGGAGTGGTCGGCCGGGACGTGCGCGTCGGGCCGCGTGTGGGGCCCGGTGAGAGGTGCCGTGGGGCCCTCGTCGGATCGTTCGTTGCTCACGCGACCACTGTGCCGACGATCTCTGAGAAGAGTGTCAGAACACAATGGTCGGTTTCCTGACAGAACACCAACCGTCGGATGTGCCTCTGCGACCGGGCTGTCCGGGTGGCGAAGATGGGGCTGTCCGGGTGGAGAAGTTTGTCGTGTGCTCAGTGCACTCACAGGAGTCCGCCGTAGTCTCCCCATCCGGCGGAGCGCCCGTTCCGTGCAGAGCGAGCGGAGGGCAGAGCGAGCGGAGAGCGGATGCACGATCGGAATGCCGGGTCGCGTTCTGTTTCCCGCTACCGCGCGCCCAACGGGCGGCGACTCACCGCCGGCGAGGTGGCCCGCGCCGCGTCGGCCGGCCCCGTGGGCTCGCCACCCGGCCCGTCGGATCAGGTGCAGCACCGTATGGCACCGGCGCTGCGCAGCCGCCCGGAATCCGCGGCGACCCGGAAACGACGCCGTCCGGGCGTGGGCAAGGCCGTCGGAGCCGCGCGGGTGGCGGTGGCGCTGTGCTCGGTCACCGTGCTCGGGTTCGTCGGGGTCGCGTGGGGTGCGGCGCATCAGGTGTCGACGGGCTTCGGGCGTTCGGCTGCGTTGGGGTCGGCGCCGACGTCGGGCGGCGGTGCGGAGAACATCCTCCTGATGGGCCTGGACACCCGGAAGGATGCCGACGGCAACGACCTGTCACCCGAGGTCCTTGCGCAACTCCACGCCGGTGGCAGCGACAACGGTGGCTACAACACGAACACGTTGATCCTGGTGCACATCCCCGCCGACCGGAAGAACATCGTCGCGTTCTCGATACCGCGAGACGATCTGGTGACCGTGGACGATGTCGACGTACCGCGGGCGAAGATCAAGGAGGCCTACGGACGCCGCAAGGCGATCGTCGAGCAGCAACTACTCGACCAGGGCATCACCGACCCGCAGACGCTGGAGTCCCGTGGTCGCGAGGCCGGCCGGGCATCGACCCTGCAGACGGTCCGGGCGCTCACCGGGGTCCCGATCGACCGTTTCGCCGAGGTCAGCCTCGTCGGCTTCTACGACGTCGCCCAGGCGCTCGGCGGCATCGACGTCTGTCTCAATCACCCGGTGCACGACAGTTACTCGGGCGCACGATTCCCGGCCGGCCGCCGGCATCTCAACGCTTCGCAGGCGCTCGCCTTCGTACGGCAACGTCACGGCCTCGACAACGGCGACCTCGACCGCACCCACCGCCAGCAGGCGTTCCTGCTGTCGGTGTTGCACCGCATGCAGAGCACCGGCATGCTGACCGATCCGGGACAGCTGAACCGTCTGATGAGCGCGCTGAACCGAGATGTCGTGCTGTCCGACAAGTGGGATCTGCTGCCCTGGGGTCAGCAGATGCTGGCGCCGACCGGGCAGCGCATCAGTTTCCGCACGCTGCCGGTCGAGCGTTACGACACCCTCGACGGTGAGGACGTCAACATCGTCGACACCGATCAGATCCGCACGCTGGTCCAGACCGCGTTCGGGATGCCCGTCGCGGCGCCGACGGCAACGGGTGCGGGGACCGCAGCGGCGGGCGCCTCCGCGGCCGCCGACTCCACGTCCACGTCCGTCCCCGATCCGGCGGGACCCCAACCCGACACCGGGGGAGCGGTCACCGCCGACGGTGGGGTGCCCTGCGTCGACTGACGCGTCGATCTGTCGCCGATTGCCGGTTCGGCAACCGACACTTCGTCGGTTGCCCGCGGGGGTGATGGGCAGCACAGTATCGGCCATGACCATTGGCGCACCCACCGACAACGCCGACCCGACCGTCTCACAACTCGGATACGGCAAGAAGGTCCTCGCCGTCGAACCCGGTGGCAGTGAGCCGATCGCGCTCGAGGCGCGCCACGGCAAACCCCGGGGACTGTTCTGGACGTGGACAGCGCCGAACCTCGAATTCGCGACCATCTTCGTCGGGGTCCTCGCGGTCGCGGTGTTCGGTCTGTCGTTCTGGCAGGCGGTGGCCGCGATGGTGCTCGGCAACGGTCTGGCCGCCGTCGCGCACTACCTGCTCTCGGCCGAGGGTCCGCTGCACGGTGTGCCGCAGATGGTGTTGGGGCGGTTGGCATTCGGATATCGCGGCAACATCCTGCCTGCCACATTCATGGCCGTGATGTGCGGAGTCGGCTGGTTTGCCACCAACAGCGTCAGTGGGGCGTTCGCGCTGTCGACGCTGTTCGGATTCACCCCGCTCGTGGGGTTGATCGTGATCGTGGTGGCACAGACCGCATTCGCGTTCTTCGGCCACAATCTGGTGCAGCG
The DNA here is from genome assembly GCF_053588575.1 of Gordonia sp. NPDC003429. NCBI lineage: Bacteria > Bacillati > Actinomycetota > Actinomycetes > Mycobacteriales > Gordoniaceae > Gordonia > Gordonia sp. NPDC003429. Next base: position 122,549 of record NZ_JBSFQF010000004.1, on the reverse strand, counting down.
TTTCGAGCGGATCGCCGCGCCACTGCTGGCCATCATCTTCGTGATCGGCGCCGTCATCATCTTCAGCAAGTCGCATGTCAACGCTCCGGCCAGTGGCGGCGGATTCTCGATGGCCGGGTTCTGGCTGACGGTGGGCGCGTCGTTCGGCTACACCGCCGGCTGGACGCCCTACGCCGCCGACTACACCCGCTACCTGCCCCCGACGGTCTCGAAACTGCACACCGGGCTGTCGGCGTCGGCGGGCTTGTTCGTCTCGTGCACCTTCCTGATGCTCGTCGGTGCCGCATCGGCGACCATCGGGGAGCCCACCTCGGACAATCCGACCGAGGCGTTCACCGCGAACCTGCCGACGCTGATCGCCGATCTCACGCTGCTCGCGATCGCGGTGGGGGCGGTCGCCGCCAACGCGATCAACATCTACTCCGGCGCGATGGCGTTCGTCACCATGGGATTCAGGCTGCCGATGCGCACGCAGCGGGCGCTGGTGACCGTGTTCTTCGGTGTGGTCGGATTCCTGGTGGCCTGGTGGGCGCTGGCCGACGCGGCCGCCTCGTACGAGGCGTTCCTGCTGCTGGTCGCGTACTGGATCGGGCCGTGGCTCGGGGTGGTGTTCGCCGACCGGGTGCTGCGTAAGGAACCGCCCTCGCTGGCTCTGCTCTACGACACCCGGTATGCGAACTGGGGCGGATTCGCCGCCTTCGTGATCGGCTTGGTCGGGTCGGTGCTGCTCTTCTGCAATCAGACCAAGTTCGTCGGCTACGTGGTCCGGCAGGTCCCCGAACTCGGCGATATCGGCGCGTTCGCCGGATTCGCGATCGCGTTCGTGGCATATCTGATCCTCGCCCGCAAGAAGGTGGAGGAGTCGGTGCGCGTCTACGGATAGCGCCGCGTCGCCCGCATGAGCCCGGGGCCCGGTCCGACGGAGAGGCACGTCGGATCGGGCCCCGATCCATGCGCCGACGCAGCACGCCTTTCGGTCAGTGGTCTTTCGCGCCGGACTCGCGAACCGCTCCATCGGCACGTGATGCGCTGAACGCCAGTAACATCGGCGCATACATGTCGGGCTCGGTCGGATCGAACCCGAGAAGCCCCCGGATTCGGTCGAGGCGCTGATACAGGCTCTGGCGACCCACATGAAGCACCTCCGCCGACCGGGTGGCACTGCACCCGTTGCGTAGGTGTACCTCCAGTGTGGGTGCCAGGCGGGTGGACGCGACGGCGTCGTGAGCGATGAGCGGCGCGATGAGCGCCGCCAGTTCCGCGCGCGTCGCCGACCCGGCGTGTCGCATCGCGGCCTCGGCCACCAGCGAGCGGGCGGTGAACACCCGCGCGGTCGACGCGCCGTCGCGCACCAGATCCACTGCGATCCCCAGCCGATCCGAACAGGTCCGCAGTGAGTGCCCCACCGCACGTGCCACGGCCGCACCCGGTCCCAGACCTGCGGGGCGGACGACGTCGCCGACCACCACGGTGACCCGGCCGTTGGTGGTGGCCCGCCGCGTGAGCGCGCGCGCCACACGTTCCACCGCGTCGTCGGACGCCTCGCCCCCGGCGACCACCACCACCGCCTGCACCGTGGCGTCCACGGTGGCGCGCACGGTGCCACCGATCCCCGATGCCGCGTCGGGGGCCAGCGCGTCGGCGAGCAGAACCTCGGCCATCCGCGGGTCGGGAGAATCGGCGCTGATCGGGATCAGGTGCGACGAGGCGGATACCGACACCCCGGACACGCCCAATCGTGAATACAGGTCGGCACGTCGGATCGGCCGGGCGGCCAGCAGTTCCTCGATCAGCCGTTCGCCGACCGCCGACCGCGACGTGCCCGACCGCGACAGCGCGGTGCCGATCGGGCCGCAGGCGCAATCGAGAAGTGCCGCAACGAGTTCTGTTCGCACCGAATCGGGTGCCCGGCCGGCGATCACCCGTGCGATCTCTCGTCCGCGCACCGTGACCGGCGCCGAGGCCGACGCGGTGTCCACCATCCGCCACGCGGAGCGGTCGTCGTCCACCCCGTGCGCGGCGAGCAGGGCACCACCCCCACCCACCAGCACGATCGGACACCGCGCGGCATCCGAGACGTGTTCGAGCATGAGGGCCACCCCGTTCGACGCGCCGAGGTCGCGGTGCAGTTCGGCGTCGAGTGCGCCCCGGGCCCGCAGATCGGAGAGCTCACCGGAGACGATGGCGGTGTTGGCCTGTCGGCACACCTCGATGAACGGTAGGACGCGCCGCAGTTCGATGATCGGCAAGCGGCACGACGACCCCTCCCGGACCATCTCGTCGGGCACGGCGTCAAAGGTGCGGCCCACCTCGAAGGCCAGTCCGGCCACACCGCGTTCGGCCAGATCGCGTACATAGTGCCTGCGGGTGCCCGCGTCGAGGCCGGCCAATCCCAGACCCGTGGTGAGCAGCAGTTCGCCGCCGGCCAGCAGCGGCCCGATCTCGAAGATCTCACTCGAATGCACCCAGTTGACCACCACGTCGAGACGGTCGTGGGCGGTGAGCACATGCGGGTCGGCGCCCACCAGGAACTCGTCGACGATTCGCTGTAGCGTCGCGCCGGTGGCGTGATGCGGTGGTGATTCCGGGACAGATTCCGCGATGGACATGCACTGACGATATGCACGTCGGCATCGCTCCGCGACACGACGGACTGTCGGTTGCCGCGACCGACGGTGCGCGGCACGCTCACATCATGTCCCTTGACCGTCCCGTCGATCTGGGTCGCACGCCCGCCGGTGCAGACGTTTTCGCCCTGCTGGACGTCTCGGCACTCGTCGACGTCGCCTACCGCCAGGCCCGACAGGGGTTGGCCGAGGGCGGAATCCCGATCGGCGCCGCACTGTTCGGTACCGACGGCACACTCCTCGGCGAGGGCCGCAATCGCCGCGTGCAACACGACGATCCGTCGGTGCATGGTGAGACCGATGCCTTCCGGGCTGCGGGCCGGCAACGCGACTACTCGTCGACGATCATGGTCACCACGCTGGCGCCCTGTTGGTATTGCAGCGGACTCATCCGTCAGTTCGGCATCGGCGCGGTGGTGATCGGGGAGAACCGGACGTTCTCGGGAGGCGAGGAGTGGCTTCGTGAGCTGGGGGTGGATGTGACCGTTGTCGACGACCCGCGGTGCGTGTCGATGATGACCGACTTCATCGCCGAACGCCCCGCCCTGTGGAACGAGGACATCGGCGTCGCGGAAACGGAGATCCGATGAGCGTTTCGGCGTCGGGCACCGCCGGCCCCATCCTCACCGTCGATCTCGCACAGTGGCGTGCGGGAGGCGCGCCCGCCGATGCGGTGTGCGCCGCGGTCGACGAATCGCTGCAGCGGGCAGGTTTCCTGCTGGTGACCGGGCACGGCATCGACCCGGCGCTGCCCGCCGCGCTGCGCGCCGCCGCGCGTGACTTCTTCGCGTTGCCCAGCGAGGTGAAAGAACAGTACGCCGTCGGTGTGGGCGGGCGCGGGTGGATCGGCCCGGGTATGGAGGCCAACGGTTACGCCGAGGGCACCGAGACACCACCAGATCTCAAGGAGACCTACAACTCCGGCGCGCAGACCCCCGTCGGCGTCCCAGAGGTCGACGACTTCTGGTTCGCCCCCGACGTCTGGCCCGCCGAGGCGCCCGCACTGCGACAGCTGTTCACCGCGTGGACAACCCAGATGAAGGCGTTGTCCGACGACCTGCTCGCCCTGATGGCGGCGTCGCTCGGTCTCGCCGGTGAGCGCAACCCGTTCCGCGGGCTCGCCGCCAACGCCACCTGGACCTCCAACATCAACCACTACCCGCCGATGACCGTGGTCGGTGCCCCCGAACCCGGGCAGTTCCGGATCGGACCGCACACCGATTTCGGCACGGTCACCGTCCTGGACCGCGAACCGGGCGCCGGTGGACTGCAGGTCTACAGCGAGCAGGGCGGCTGGGCCGACTCCCCCTACGATCCCGCGGCACTGACCATCAACATCGGCGACCTGCTCGAATACTGGTCGGGTGGTCGCTGGCCGGCGGGCCGCCACCGCGTGCTGCCACCGCAACCGGAGACGCCGGAAGAAGACCTCGTGTCGCTCATCTACTTCTACGAGCTCGATCACGACGCCGTCGTCACACCGCTCGAACCCCCGCTGGGCCGGGAAGCCGGCCGGCCGCCGGTGACGGCGGGCGACTTCATCAAGGAGAGGCTCGACGCGATCACCGTCGGATGACCGGCGACTACCCTCACCACCATGAGGGCATTGCCACCGCTCGCCGCGCCCGTCGATCCGGTCGATGCGCTCACCCGTATCGCGTGGCTGCTCGAGCGTGACCGGCAGAGCACCTACCGGGTGGAGGCGTTCCGGCGTGCCGCCCGCACCGTGTCCGCACTGCCCGCCGGGGAACTCGACCAGCGTGCCGCTGCGGGTTCGTTGACCGACCTGCCCGGCGTCGGCACGTCCACCGCAGAGGTGATCGCGTCGGCGATCTCGGGACGTGTGCCCGCCCGGCTCGCCGAGCTCCAAGCCGGTGCGCCGGCTGTTGCCGACGGCGGCGCGGACCTCTACCGGCTGCTCCGCGGTGACCTGCACGCACACACCGACTGGAGCGACGGTGGCGCCTCCATCGAGGAGATGGCCTCCGCGGCAACCGCATTCGGACAGGAATGGCTGGCGATCACCGACCACTCGCCGCGCCTGACGGTGGCCAACGGACTCAGCGTCGAACGGCTTGAACGGCAGATCGCGGAGATCGAGCGTCACGATCGCGCCGGCTCGGGCGTCGTGCTGTTGACCGGTATCGAGGTCGACATCCTCGACGACGGCACCCTCGATCAGTCCGACGAGATGCTCGACCGTCTCGACGTGGTGACCGCGTCGGTGCATTCCGCGTTGAAGATGGACGCCGCGCCGATGACCCGCCGCATGGTCGCGGCGGTGCGCAATCCGCGGGTACGGGTACTCGGCCACTGCACCGGGCGGCGCGTGCTCACCGGTCGCGGACACCGCGAACCGTCGAGATTCGATGCGCACCAGGTCTTCTCGGCGTGTGCGGACAGCGATACCGCCGTGGAGATCAACTCCCGGCCCGAGCGGGTGGACCCGCCCGATGATCTGATCGAACTCGCCCGCGACCTGGGTTGCCTGTTCGCCGTCGATTCCGATGCGCACGCGCCGGGCCAGCTCGAGTTCAAGGCTCTCGGCGCCGAACGTGCCGAACGACTCGGCATCGACCCGGACCGGATCGTCACCACCTGGCCGCTGACACGGGTCACCCGGTGGCTTCGTAACAACCATTGAACAAACCGCCGACAACGGCGCGGAGTCCCGCGGGCCTTCTCCGATCACGCGAACCGTCGACAGCCCGCGCGAACAGATACCACCCGCGGAAACAGATACCCCCCGCGGGAACCCGGACCGCCGGTGACAGCCTCGACTGGCGGTCACCGTGTGCAGCGGCGAGGGTGGAGGTGTCCGCATCCCATTTCCGTGAGGAGCCCTGGTGAACGCACCCATCATGAAGAAGTCCGACGCCGCCGAGCTGATCGTCGCCGCCCGTATCCGCGCGGGTCTGAGCTGGAACGACATCGCCGAACGGATCGACGCACCGGTGGTCTGGACGGTGGCGGCGCTACTCGGCCAGCATCCGGTGCCCGCCGAGAAGGCCGAACTCGTCTGCGAGATGCTGGGATTGGGCGAGGGGGTGGCCGAGAGTCTGCGGAACAACCCGCGCGGGTCCGCGACGACGATCTGGCCACCGACCCGACCATCTATCGCCTCTACGAGGCGTTGGCCGTGTACGGTCCGGCCCTCAAGGAACTGATCCACGAGGAGTTCGGTGACGGCATCATGAGTGCGATCAACTTCAGGGTCGACATCGCGCGCCGACCCGATCCCGACGGCGACCGCGTGGTGATCACCTTCGACGGCAAGTTCCTCGATTACCGCTGGTGAGGTGCGGCGACGCCGATATCGTCGGTCGATGGTGGCGAAGTGGCGTCGTCGTCGCCACACTGGTAGCCAGCAGCCGCGTTCGAGCGCGCGGGCACAGGAGGTAGACGATGGCAGGCAACAACGGACCTTTCGGGTTCGATCCGGACGACTTCGACAGATTCGCCCGTGAGGCAGGTGACGGCCTGCGCGACATGGTCGGTCGCTTCCTCGACACCCCGGGCGGTGTGAGTGCCTTCTCGGCGATCTTCGACCAGGGTGGTGCGCAACGCACCCGGGCGCGCCGACCCGAACCCGAGACCACCGGTGACACCGGGTCGGGGGTGTGGGCGGTCTTCGTCACCGACGTCGACGGCGGCGCACGCGTCGAGCAGGTCTTCGCCACCGAGATCGACGCACTGCGCGCCAACCAGCGCAACACCGACCCGCATCGTCGCGTCCGCTTCCTGCCCTACGGCATCGCGGTGAGCGCGCTGGACATCGCGGTGCCCATCGACGACGCCATCGCCCGCCCGGTCGACGACCCCGACACCGGGTCCGCAGGCGAATCCAACCCCGACGCCTGACCGGACCCGCGGGGTGAGTCGGTTCTCCGCCCGGCCGCTCAGGCCGCGCGGACGAGCGCGATCACCTCGCTGAGTGCGTCGACGTCGGCGGGTGAGGGTTCGATGAGGGTGAAGTAGGACACGCCGGCGAGTTCGTGAAGGCGTGTGATGCGCTCGGCGACCTGAGTGGCAGTGCCGTGCAGGAGATTCACCGATTCGCGCAGGGCGTCGTCGTCGAGATCGGGGTTCCAGCCGCGCAGCGCCGACACATCCGTCTCGCGGCCCACCGCGAGATCGAAGACGATCACGTTGAGTTCGATCTCGTCGAACCGTTCGCCGGCCGCCGCGCGCACGTGGGCGGCCCGTTCCAGCAGCCGCGTCGACCGTCGGCAGATTCGACAGCGCCACGATGTCGGCCTTGCGCGCCGCGAGGGAGAGCATCCGGTCGCCGATCCCGGCGATCATGATCGGCGGGTGTGGCTGGGCGAAGGGTGGCGACGCCGTCGGGTCGTCGAAGGCCGCCCGCAGCTGATCCACTGTGGTCTCCAGGTGTGCGATGCGTTGCCCCGGACGCCCGAATGGGATTCCGGCGGTGTCGAATTCGGACTCGACATATCCGGCGCCCAATCCGATCTCCAATCGTCCGCCGGTCAACTGGTCGACGGTGGCGAGGTCGCGGGTGAGTAGCGCGGGCGAGTAGAACGGCGCATTGAGCACGAACGTACCCACCCGCAGTTCCGGCGCCTCGGCTGCAGCGGCCACCAGGGCGGGTGCCGGGCCGATGAGACCCAGATGGTCGGGTACGAGAACGACGTCGGCGCCCGCGTCGGCAACCGATCTCACCTGCGCGCGAAACTGCTCCCCGGTGCCGGTTCCCATCAGGTTGACGCCGAAACGGATTCCCTCGGTCATTGACCCCTCAACCCGGTGAGGGGTCCATGTATTTCGTCATGCCGGGTATTTCGTCATGCCGGGTATTTCGTCAAGCCGGGTCGGTGACCACGATGACGTGCAGTGCCCGGGGCCCGTGCACTCCCTCGACCCGGTCGAGTTCGATGTCGCTCGTCGCGCTCGGGCCGCTGATCCAGGTTTGCGGCCGGCCCGCAGAGCCCTGCTCGACGAGACGGGCGACGGCTTCGGGGACGTCGCTGACGATCTGCTCTGCTGCCACGAGGCAGATGTGCACGTCGGGAACCAGGGTCACCGCCCGACGCCCTTGTCCGGCAGCGTGATCGAGCACGATGGTGCCGGTGTTGGCGATGCCGACGGCGGCGGTGGTCACCACCGCGCCGACGCCGTCGAGTGCGGCAGCCGACAGGTCGTCGTCGGTGATCCACGACGTCACGCCGTCGGCTGCGGCACCCAGCAGTGTGCGTACCGTTGCGTCGGCCAGCACCGGTCCGTCGACGGCATCCAGTGCCGCGCCGACGTGCTCGGCGAGCCGGTCGGTGCTCACCCGCTCCACGACGGCCTTGTAGTCGGCGACGCGCTCGGCGAACCGATCCACCAGACCCAGGTCGCCGGTGCTCACCGGCTCACCATAGGACCAGTCCACGAGAGTCGCGTCTCCGGCGGGTACATCGGCGAGCGCCGCACGCACACGGCCCAGAATGTCGGCCCGCGCACTCATCGCTGGTCTCCGTTCCGGTTGCCGCGCTCGCGTTTCCACCAGTCGCGGAATGTCTCGGCGGGTGGCACCGGGGTGTCGCGGGCACTCGACCACGGCGTCATCGGCCACGGCAACGCACCCAGGGTTCGGCGCGCGCCGAAGAACCGGTGACTCGTGGTGGCCGCCTTCTGCGCCGCCTCGAGGCGACGGTGATCGCCGAACACCACCTCCATGGCCTTCATCGCGGCCGCTTCCGCCGAAGGGAGGCCGCCACGGTGCTCGTCGACCACCCGGGTTCGCAGATGCACCAACAGATCCGGGATGGGGATGCGGACCGGGCACACGTCGAAGCACGCCCCGCACAGACTCGACGCATACGGCAGGGATTGGTCGACCTTCGATGACGTGCCACGTAACTGCGGGGTGAGGATGGCGCCGATCGGCCCCGGATACACCGAGCCGTAGGCGTGCCCGCCGGTGCGTTCGTACACCGGACACACGTTGAGGCATGCCGAACATCGGATGCAGCGCAGTGCGGCGCGGCCCACCTGGTCGGCCAGTACCGTGCTCCGGTTGTTGTCGAGGAGCACGATGTGCACGTTCTGCGGCCCGTCGCCGGGTGTCACCCCGGTCCAGATCGACGTGTACGGATTCTCCCGCTCCCCGGTGCTCGAGCGCGGCAGCACCTGCAGAAACACTTCCAGATCTGCCCAGGTGGGCAGGATCTTCTCGATGCCGACGACCGAGATCAGGGTTTCCGGCAGGGTCAGGCACATGCGTCCGTTGCCCTCGGATTCGACCACCACCAGGCTGCCGGTGTCGGCGACGGCGAAGTTGGCGCCGCTGATCCCGACCTTGGCGCGCAGGAACTTTTCGCGCAGGTGCAGCCGGGCCGCCTCGGCGAGCGCCTTCGGGTCGTCGGACAGGTCGGTCGGTGCCGGGCGCCCCACCTCCTTCATGCGCCGCAGGAAGATCTCGCGCACCTCGGCGCGATTGCGGTGGATGGCGGGTACCAGGATGTGGCTGGGCCAGTCGTCGCCGAGCTGCACGATCAGTTCGGCGAGATCGGTCTCCCAGGCGTCGATGCCGGCTGCGGCGAGGGCCTCGTTGAGTTCGATCTCCTGGGTGGCCATGGATTTCACCTTGACCACCTCGTCGGCGCCCGACGCGCGGACGAGGTCGACGACGATGCGATTGGCCTCGGCGGCGTCCGACGCCCAGTGCACGGTGGCACCGGCGGCGGTGGCCTTGGCCTCGAACTCTTCGAGGTAGGTGTCGAGGTGGCGCAGCGTCCGGTTCTTGATTGCTTCCGCGGCCAGCCGGAGCTGTTCCCAGTTGTCGAGTTCGTCGACCACCTCGGCTCGCTTGTCGCGGATGATCCCGGTGGCGTGGGCCAGATTCCGGCGCTGGGTGGTGTTTGCCAACTCCGTCCTGGCCGCGGCGGGGAACTTCGGCATCCCGACGAAGGTGGAGGTGACCCCGACGTGGGGGTGATCGATCCCGGTGGTGTGCGGGCGCGCGGAGGTGGTCATGCCGGCTCCTTCTCGGTGGACGCCAGAATCTCCGCGAGATGCATGGTGCGCACCCCCGACCGCTCCCGGGACAGTAGCCCGCCGATATGAGCCAGACATGAATTGTCTCCGGCCACAAGCACTTCCGCGTCGGTATCCTTCACGTGACCGGCCTTGTCGCCGCCCATGGCCACCGAGACGTCGGCGTTCTTCATCGCGAACGTACCGCCGAACCCGCAACATTGCTCGGCGCCAGGCAGTTCCACCAGGTCGATGCCCTTCACCTCGCGCAACAGGCGCAACGGTTTGTCGCCCACCCGCAGCATCCGCAATGAATGACAGGTGGGATGGTAGGTCACGCGGTGCGGGAAGTAGGCACCCACATCGGTCACGCCGAGCACATCGACGAGGAACTCGCTGAGCTCGAAGAACTTGGGCGCCAACACATCCACGGCCGCGCGCAACGAGCGGTCACCGGTGCGGTCGGCCACGTCGGCGTGCTGATGACGGACCGACCCGACACACGAGCCCGACGGTGCCACCACCGCGTCGTAGTCGCCGAACACGTCGGCGAACTGCCGCACGCCCGCGATCGCCTCCTGGGCGTAGCCGGTGTTGGTGAACATCTGACCGCAACAGGTCTGTTCGATCGGGAACTCCACCTCGACACCGAGCCGTTCGAGAAGAAGCACCGTTGCACGTGGGGTGTTCGGCCACATCGTGTCGTTGAAACAGGTCGCGAACAAGGCGACTCTCATCGGGCGACCACCACCCGGGTCTGCGCGCGCCGGAACAGTCGTGTGTGCATGGGACACCGCCAGGGACTAGGGGGCTGATGGGCCGTCATTCCCTGTGATCCGGCCTCGCCCAAAACGCTAAGTGCTGTCGGCGCGGACCGTCAACAGATGCGATGTCGTCGGCGCGGTACCGGGGTGTGTCACTGCGCTGAGCGCCAGGCCGCGCGTCGTTGCTCGGCCTCCCGGAATCGACGCTTCTGGTCGGCGGTTCTTGGTTGCAACGACGGCACCGGATGGGGGCGGCCGTCGTCATCCATCGCGACCATCGTGAAGTAGCAGCTATTGGTGTGTCGGCGTACCCCGGTGTGAATGTTCTCGGTCTCCACCCGGATGCCCACCTCCATCGACGTTCGCCCGGTGTAGTTGATCGACGCCGACAGAATGAGCAGTTCGCCCACCCGGATCGGTTCGCGGAAGATCACCCGGTCCACCGACAGCGTGACGGCATAGCGACGCGAATACCGGCTGGCGCAGGCGTAGGCCACTTCGTCGAGCAGCTTGAGAAGTGTGCCGCCGTGGACGTTTCCGGTGAAGTTGGCCATGCCGGGCGTCATCAGCAGTGACATCGACAGATGCGCGCGGTCGTCGTCGCTCACCTGAAGGGGACCGGTGTCATCCGCTGCGCCCTCAACGGTTGCGGCCACAATGGGTGCACCGGGTACTCCGTGCGCCGATCGTCCGGTGGGCTCCATGGGGAGAGCCTATTCGGGTGTCGACCGGGCGGCGCACCTTCTCGATGACCCAATGTCACGTCGAGGGCACCGTGCGGCAGGATGAGCGGGTGATCGTGCTCGCTGCCTCGGAATCGTCGTCGTCGGCGGTGCTGACCCTTTTCTGGGTGGCGTTGGCCGCAGTGCTGGCCCCGCTGATCGCCCGCGCCTGCCGGGGCTTCGTGCCGGAGGTCGTGGTGCTGCTGACCGTTGGGGTGGTGCTGGGGCCGCACATGCTGGGGTGGACCGATCCCGATCAGATCGCGGTGCTCAGCCAGCTGGGCCTGGGCATGCTGTTCCTGCTGGCCGGGTACGAACTCGATCCGGACCTCTTGCGAGGCCGGCCCGGAGCGGTTGCGGGGATCACCTGGTTGGTCAGTCTCGTGCTGGCCGGAGCGGTGGTCGGCTTGTTGCTGTCGATCAATTTCTCCCAGGACGTGGCGGTGGCCATCGCGATGACCTCCACCGCGCTGGGCACACTCCTACCGATCCTCAAGGCCGACAATCTGCTGGGCACCTCGCTGGGGCGTGGGGTGATGGCGCACGGCGCGATCGGTGAACTCGGGCCGATCCTGGCGATGTCATTGCTGCTGACCAGTCGGAGCGTGGTGGCCGCCGTGGTGGTGATCGCGCTGTTCGGTGTGGCGACGGTACTGCTGGCGGTGGTGCCCCGCAGGTTGGCCGCCCGTGTTCCCGGTGTGCGTCGGGTGGCGGTGGAACTCGGTGGCGGTACCACCCAGCTGCCCATTCGGGTGGTGCTGTTGTTGTTGCTGGCGCTGATGGCGATCGCCGCGGTGTTCGACCTCGACGTGGTGCTCGGGGCCTTTGCCGCCGGCGGCATCCTCCGGTGGCTCATCGGTGAGCAGTATCCGGTGATCGCCCGGTCGTTGGAGGTCATCGGATTCGGCTTGTTGATCCCACTGTTCTTCGTCACTTCCGGAATGGGCATCGATCCGCGCGCGGTCACCGGTAACCCGTTGGGGTGGGTGGTCCTGGTGCTGGGTATCGGGGTGGCCCGGGGCGTGCCGGTGTGGTTCGCCGAACGCTTCGTGGGCAGGGACGCTGCGGTGGTACCGCCACGCGAACGCGTGCAGTTGGCCCTCTATGCCGCCACCGGACTACCGATCATCGTGGCGGTGACACAGGCGGCCGTCGACGCCGAACTGATGTCTCCGACAAAGGCGTCGCTACTGGTGGCCGCGGGAGCCACCACGGTCCTGCTTTTTCCGTTGATCGCACGTCTCATCGGTGCCCGGTCGGTGCCGCAGGCGGGTGGAATCGACACGGCCTGAGTCGCCGGACGCCGACACCCGGCCGAGTGCGCCGAAAGCGCACCACGGTCGGGTGTCGGTGGTCAACGGGTGGTGCCGCGGGTCATGCGGTCACGTGTGAGGTCAGAGGTACTGACCGCACACCGGCCACGCGCCCGGGCCCTGCGTGGCGAGGACGTTCTCCGCGACGCGGATCTGTTCCTCGCGCGACGCGTTGCTCGCGCTGCCGCTACCGCCGTTGGCCTCCCAGGTGCTCTGCGTGAACTGCAGGCCGCCGTAGTAGCCGTTGCCGGTGTTGATCGCCCAGTTGCCGCCGCTCTCGCACTGTGCAACGGCGTCCCAGTTGTGGCTGTCTGCCGAGGCGGTCGCGGTGGCGACGCCGAAGGGGGCCAGGGCCAATGCGCCGATCAGGCCGGCGCGCATCGCGGTCTTCTTCATCCGCATGGTCATCGTTCCTCCTATCGGCCACCCGATACTTCCGGGCGGCGTGATCTCGGACCGTGGGCGACCATACGGATCGGTCACGGAAAGGTCACGCCGAGGTTCTGACCTGCGACCACCCGATCACGCTGAGATAACGCTGTGGATTTCCGGAGAAGTCCCTGCGCATCGCGGCGTGTCGGCGTGCGATGGGCGTCGCCGGGACCGGCGTCGAAGTGTGAGGGGGAACACGTGCAGAATGTGGTGTGGGACACAGCGCGACGCCGGGTCTTGTCCCCTCGAGTCCGGTGCCCGCCGCAACCCGCGAGAACGGCCGCAAGAAGTGAGACGACAGGGAGCAATCGTGAGCACGAACGAGATCGGTACCGCCGAGGGTGCCACCACCCAGCCGGCCGGATCCGCTGCGGTGCACGTGCACATCGACGGTCCGATCGGTGTGATCACCCTCTCGGAGTCACGACGACGAAACCCCATGTCGGTGGCGACCATGACGGCCCTGACGACCACGCTGTGGGACTTCGATCGCGATCCGACCGTGCGTGTGGTGGTGATCCGGGCGCTCGGTCCGGCGTTCTCCGCCGGACACGATCTCGGCGAACTCGTCGACCGCACCCTCGATGACGAGCGCGCGGTCTTCGCGTCCTGCGTCGACATGATGAGCGCGGTGCACGACATCCGGCAGCCGGTGATCGCCGAGGTGGCCGGATTGGCGTTCGCGGCGGGGTGTCAGCTCGTGGCGACCTGTGATGTGGCCGTCGCGGCCACCACCGCTGTCTTCGGCACACCCGGGGTGCGCATCGGTCTGTTCTGCTCCACCCCGATGGTGGCGCTGACACGCGCGATCGGCCGCAAGCGCGCGATGAAGATGCTGCTCACCGGCGACCCCGTCGACGCGCACACCGCCGCCGACTGGGGCCTGGTCAACGACGTGGTCAACCCTGAGGCGCTGGCGTCGACCGTGCGTGAGTTGGCGCTGCGGATCGCCGCGGCCAGCGCCTCGACGATCGCGATCGGCAAACGGGCGTTCTACGCGCAGATCGATCGGGACGAGGCGGAGGCGTACCGGCTGATGAGCGAGACGATGGCGACCAATGCGATGACCTGCGATGCGCAAGAAGGGATGTCGGCGTTCCTGGCCAAACGGGACCCGGTCTGGTCCGACCGCTGACGGGTGGTCGCGCCCGCGTTCACCCGCGTGTGGGTGTACCGCCGGAATCGGGGCCGGGAGTGTCGGGGCCCGCCGTGTTCGTGTCCTCGCCTGCGTCGGGCGCGGCGTCGAGATTCCCGGCGTCCTCGTCCATAGGCGAGGGATCGACGAGGTCGGAGGGCTTCTCGGGCCGCTTGGAGGTCAGCAGGACGTCGGCCCACCGTGCCGAGGGGTCGATGTCGATGAGCATCGCCTTGGCGAACAAGGTGAGCGGCACCGCGAGGATCGCCCCGAGCGGTCCGATCACCCACGCCCAGAAGATCAGTGACAGAAAGGTCAGCGTGGTCGACAGGCCCACCGAATCGCCGACGAACTTGGGTTGAATGATGGACTGGATCACGAAATTGATCACCGAGTAGACGACGATCACCCAGACCATCAGCACCCAGCCGCCGTCGAGCAGACCCAGCAGCGCGGGAGGGATGACGCCGATCACGAACCCGATGTTCGGGATGTAGTTGGTGATGAACGAGAGCAATCCCCACAGGATCGGCAGCGGAATGCCCATCAGCGCCAGGGCCCCGGTGTCGAACGCCGCCACGATGAGTCCGAACACGGTGGACACCCAGAGGTAGGAGCGGGTGCCGGTGCTGAACGAGGTGAATGCCGCGGCTACGTCGGGGCGGTCGCGTCGGAGCACCTCCATGCGTTCGCTCGAGCCCACCGAATCGAACGCCATGAACAGCAGCGTGATGAGCACGAGTGTCAGCGCGGACGCCACACCCATGGTGCTCGACACCACGTTGCCCACCGCGCTGATCACCTTGCCGGAGTCGACGTTGGCAATCATGTCGTGAACCTTTTGCTGGCTCACGCCATGGCTGGTCAAAAACTTCTGGAAGTCGTCGAGAAGGTCGTTGAACTTGGCCGAGTACTGCGGGAGGATCGTCGCCAACCGGGCGACCGAGTAGGTGAGCGCAGCGAAGAGCCCGATGATGATGCCGTACACCAGCAGAATGGTGACGATCAGTGCCGACCAGGCGGGCCACCCCTTCCGGCGCAGCCAGCTCGGTACCGGCGCCACGGCCACCGTCAGCATCAGTGCCAGGAAAACCGGCCCCACAAGGGAACCGATGGACCTGATGCCCAACACCGTCACCACGAGGCCGGTGATCGACAGCAACACCACGGTGCCGCGCGGCAGGGACCAGTCCGGCGCGTTGGGCCGGGTGGACTCTCTCGGGTCGGCAGCCTTGGTGCGCGCCATGTGTTCCTCTCGCCGCGCGGCCGCGGCCGCGTGTGGTCGGGTGTTCTCCGGGCCCTTGGCTGAAGGATAGGTGACGATTGCCCGTTCCGAGCCCCGGTCGCACCGCCTTGCAGCGCGCGGGTGCGTATTTTTTCTCGTGGCGGCCGAAAGGGTGGGCAGTTCTCACGCCTGCCGCGACACTGTTCGGGTTGCCGACGGCCGCACGGGTCGGATCCGGCTTCACCGACGACGAAAGGATCCGACAGTGACCGCGACATCCATTCGCGCCTACACCGATGCCCAACTCGACGAGGTCTTCTCCCCGGTGTTCGCCCGCATCGCCGAGGGCGCCGTGGCCCGCGAGACCGATCGCGCGCTCGCCCACGACGAGGTGCGAGCGCTCAAGGACGTCCGATTCGGTGCGCTGCGTGTGCCGGTCGAGCTCGGTGGTTACGGCGCCTCGGTCCGCCAGCTGTTCGGTCTCCTGATCGACCTCGCGGCCGCGGAATCCAATCTGCCCCAAGCACTCCGGGTGCACTGGTCGTTCGTGGAGGATCAGTTGCTCGCCGACGACCCCGTCGCGCGGGACCGCTGGCTGCGGGCCGTGGCGGGCGGCACCCTGGTGGGAAATGCGATCACCGAACCCGGGGTGGGCGCGGCCGATCGCTACCGCACCACGGTCACCGCCGACGGCGACGGATGGGTGGTCAACGGCACCAAGTACTACAGCACCGGGAGTCTGTACGCCGATCACATCCTCGTCGCTGCCGACTCCGACGGTGACCGGGTCTCGGTGCTGGTCGACGCCGATGCGCCCGGCGTCATCCAGCACGACGACTGGGATGGTTTCGGTCAGCGTCTGACCGCCAGCGGCACAACGGAATTCCACGACGTCACGGTGCCCGCTGAGCGTCTGCTCGGCGCGGGGTACGGGGCTCCCGGCCGCACCTATGCGACCTCCTACCTGCAGCTCGTGCAACTCGCGGTGCTGGCCGGGATCGCGCGACGCGCCCTCGACGACACCGTTGAGTGGGTGCGTGACCGGACCCGCACCTTCAGTCATGCCGCCGCCGATCTGCCGCGGGAGGATCCGCTGGTGCAGCAGGTGATCGGACGCCTGTCCGCGGCCGCCTACACCGCCCGGGTGCTGGTGCTCGACGTTGCGGCCACCCTCGATGAACTCCTCGACGCCGGCGGCACGGACGAACGGCTGCTCGACAAGGCAGAGTTCGACGTGGCGCGGGCACAGCAGTCCGTGATCACCACCGTGCTGGACGCCACCACGCAGCTGTTCGAGGTCGGCGGCGCATCCATCACCAGCGAACGACTGCGCCTCGATCGTCACTGGCGCAACGCGCGGACCATCTCCGCGCACAATCCCCTGATCTACAAACTGCGGGCGGTGGGCGCGCACGAACTCAACGGTGCCGACCTGCCCTACGCGTGGAGCGCGGGTGACCGGCGGGCCGACCGGTCCTGATCGTCCGACCCGCCCGCGCCGGTCAGCTCAGCCATTCCCGGGTGTAGAGGTCCTGCCAGCGCACATCGATCGACCGGCGTGCCACATCGCTCGAGCGCGGCCCCAGCGTCGCGGTCAGTACCTCGTCGGCCACGTCGCGGACGCGGTCGGAGTCGCCGACGAGGTCGTCGTGGTAGCGCGCGATCAGCCCTATCCGGACCCGGGCGAGTTGCGCGTCGTCGCCGTCGAGGGTGACCTGTACCACCAGTCGGCCCAACCGTTGACGGATCCGGGTGGCAAGCAGCTGCCTGATCACACGATCACTCACCTCGATGCCCGTCGAGTCGGTGTCCAGCCGCCGCGCGGGGCGGCGTACCCGCTCGAGATTTCCGGTGATCGACGAGATGAGCCGGCCCACGTCGGCGTCGGGTTCGCTCAGGCGTCGACTCGCATCGACCAGCCACGAGTCGGTGTGATCGGGGTCGTCGTCGAGGTATGTCTCACTCATGGCTGTCCTCCTCCCGGTCGGGTGCGCGATGGCCGTCCAGTGAGGCCTTTGGTTGGGGCCGTAAGGCGTTGGGGAGCCGCCGCGGTGTCGGGCCGCCAGGGCGACAGGCGCGTGGCCAGGTATTTGCGGCTTCGCTGCAGGTGCCCCCGCACGGAGCCGACGGAGATCTGCAGCACCCGCGAGATCTCGGTCAACGAGAGTCCCTCGGCCTCTCGGAGCCACCATACGGCGCGTGACGTTTCGGGCAAGGTGGCCAGTTCGCGGCGTAGCGCCTCGACGAGACTCATCCGGACCGCCTCGTCGGCGGGGAGCGACCGTGCGTCGGCGAGGTCGGCGAAGCGTCGGTCGTCGGTCGGCACGTCGCGTCGTCGGCGCCAGTGATCGACGGTCTTGCGATGGGCGATGCCGAACATCCAGGTGCGAAACGAACTTCGGAAGGCGAAATCCGGGAGCCCACGCCAGGAGTCGAGCAGTGTGTCCTGCGCCAGATCCTCCGCGGTCTGCGGGTCGTCGACCATGCGACGCAGGTAGCGCAGCAGCGGTTCGGACACCTTCTGCACCAGAATCGCGAAGGCCTCCGTGTCGCCGGCGGCCGCGGCGGCGGCGAGTTCGTCGTCGGAGAGGGTGGACAGATCGAGTCCGGGAGACAACTCGGGGCGCTGCCGCGTCCCCCCGGCCGAGGCATCGCTGTGTCCGGCATCACCGAAATCGACGCGTGCAGAAATTGCTTCCACTACGACTGACCTTATACGGGTGCGGCCGGGGGTCGCGCCCATCCCGCACCGTGAGGTGCCGAAGCGACAAAGGAGCGTCCATGTCCGAAACCTCATCGACAACGTCATCCACCACAGCAACCGGAGACGCCACCCAGGAGAACGGCTCCGGCAACGCGTTGACCCTCGCCGATTCGTCGAAGAGCAAGGCCGCGGCCAAGCCCGTGGGAGAACGCGGCAAGACGTCGATCGCCGATCAGGTGGTCGCCAAGATCGCCGGCATCGCCACCCGTGAGATCAGTGGCGTCTACGACGTCGGCGGCACCACCGAGCGGATGGTGGGCCGGGTGCGTGAGGTGCTGCCCGGCACCGCCACCAGCACCACACAGGGCATCAACGTCGAGGTCGGTGAACGACAGGCCGCGGTGGACGTCTCGATCGTCGCCGACTACGGAGTCGCGATCCACCAGCTCGCCGCGGCCATCCGCCGCAACGTCGTCACCGCGATCGAGCAGATGACCGGCCTCGAGGTCACCGAGGTCAATGTCACCGTCCACGACATCCACTTCGGCGACGAGGACGACACCCCCGAGACGCCGAGGGTGCAGTGATGTCCCCATCCGAACCGCTGTCAGCGACCGATGCGGCGGTCCCGGGCTCGGACAGCGGGTCGGCGGCCGAACGCGTGGTCGCCGCGGTCGGCGCCGTCCCCGGGGTCACCGGTTTGTACGCCGGAGCCTTCGGGGAGATCGCCACCTACCTGCCGGGCGGTCGAGTCGGTGGCATCACGTTGTCGGACAACGCAGGTGAAGTGCACATCGTCGTCGACATGGCACACGATCTGCGTGCCGTTGCCGAACAAGCCGCCGATGCCGCCTCCGCTGTCGCCGGTGTACCGGTGTCGGTGGTGGTCGAAGACATCAGTGTCGGCGGTGCAGCGACGCAGGAGCCTGAAGAAACACAGCAGCCTGAACAAACACAGCAGCCTGAAGAAGAACAGCCGTCCACAGGGGTGAAAAACGATGGGTAACAACGCGATGTTGGGTCTGCTGGCCGGATTGCTGCTTGCGATCGCGGCCACCACCGGCGGGTTCGGCGGGTTCATCCTGGCGGTTCTGCTCGGTGCTTTCGGTTTGGCGCTTGGGCTGCACCGGGACGGCTCGATCGATCTCGGTGCGATCCTGAAGAGCCGGAACCGTGGCTGACGCGGTCACCGTCACCGTCGGTGCCACCGACGCCGGCACGTCGGGTACCGCAGCGCCGGCCCACGCACCGGGAGTGGCTGCGCAGGAGCCGGATTCCGACGTCCGCGGATCGTTGGTGCTCGCCGACCGCGTGGGCGTCAAGATCGCCGAACGGGTCGCCCTCGACGTAGACGGTGTGATCCGCACCGACAGCGGCGGCCCGTCGGTTCTGGGCGCGATCAATCCGCTGTCGAGCGGCTACCCGTCGGCGAGCGTCGACATGTCGCAGACCGCGCCGACCGTCTCGTTGACGGTCGCGTTGAGGTGGCCCTGCGCGGTGGCCGCGGTGTGCGCACGTACCCGCGACCATGTCGCCGACGAGATCGCCCGCCTCACCGGCGTGCGCCCGGTGCGGGTCGACGTGACCGTCGCCCGGATCGTGTCGGGGGAGGCAGTCCGTCGTCGGCGCGACGGCTACATCGAACTACCCGTCCCGGAGGAGACATGACCACGTCCACCGACCACGAACCGCACGACGACGAGAAGACCCGTCGGATCGCCATCGCCCGCACCGCAGACACGCATCAGGGCAAGGTCTTCGCGCCGTCGTCGACGCCGGTCGCCGTGGTGGGGGGCGTGGTGATCGCGTTCGTCCTGCTGGCACTGGTCATCGTCGCGATCCGCGATCTGGTGGTACAGGCGGGCTGGGTGTCGGGTACCCGATGGTCGCGGGAAGGGGCCGATTGGGTGGCCCGCAGCACCTGGCAACAGTGGATGTGGCCGGTTGCGATCGCGCTGATCCTCATCGGCCTGTGGTTGTTGTGGTCGGCGGTCCGGACGCGTCGCCGTACCCACGTGAGCCTCGGCGGCTACGAGGTGATGTGGACGCGGCGCGGTGACATCGCCCGGCGCATCAGTACGGCGGCGTTGTCGGTGCCGGGGGTGGAGCACGCCACCACCGTGGTGGGCCGCCGCCGGGCGAAGGTCGTGGTGACCGCGACCGATACGCATCCCGACGCCGACGCGATCCGCGCCGCGGTGGCGTCCGCGGCGGCAGCCCCGGAGAAACCGCTGCGGGTGAAGGTCAAGATCGTCGCGCGCCGCCGCGCAGGGGAGAGCCAACGCGCAGGGGAGAGCCACCGCACGGGGGAGAGCAACCGCGAAGGAGAGGACTCATGAACCGCGGACCCGCCACATTGCATCGCATCACCGCAGGCATCTTCGGCATCGCCGTCCTGCTGGTCGGCGTCGGTGCAGTGCTCTGGCAGCTTCACGTGCCCGTCGTGCGCGAGTGGGCCGACCACCTCGACGCGGGCTGGGCGTCGCGCGCGGCGAGGACGGACTGGTGGATCGTGGTGCTCTTCGGCGTCGCCATCGTCGGCCTGGTCTGGAGCTGGTCACTCCTGGCCACCGCGATCCGACCGAACAAGGTGGACGATCTCGAACTCTCCGGCAGCAACGCCGACGGGCGGCTCACCGTGGCGCCCAAGTTGATTGCCGCCGCGGTCGCCGACGATCTCGCCGGCAACACCATGTTCGACGAGGTCACCGCCAAGGCGCTCGACGACCGCGGCCGAAAGATCATCAGGATCACGGTGACCGCTCCTCCCACCTATTCCTATGACGAGATCGCCGCCGTGCTCGGACCCGAGGTCCAGCGCGTCCGAACCGCCGTGGACGGCTCGGACGTGCATGTGCAAGCGCTGGTGCATCTGCACACGGTCAGCTGATCGCCGTCGTGTCGGTCACCTCCGGTGGACTCCCCGGACTACCGTGACGCTGATGCAACCGATGTCGGCCGGCGATGCGCAGGCGTTCTGGATGGCGCCGATCATCCCCAACGACCAGTTCGTCGTCTTCGGCTTCACCGATTCCGCGAACGACGGTGTGCAACCGGACGGTGTGGGACTCGACGGTGTGGGACTCGAGGACATCGCGACATGGGTCCGGCGGCGCGCGGAGGGCGTCGACGATCTGCGACTGCGTGTGAAGCCCGTGCCGGGCGACCTCGACCGTCCGTACTGGGTGCAGGCGCCGGTCGACGACGACCAGATCCGGCTCCACCGCACCGCGACGGAGTGGACGCAGTGTCTTCACGTTCTCGGCGAGCAGATGGCCGATCAGCTCGACGCGACCCGACACGATTGGCGCGCACACATTTTCGGACCCGTCACCGACGTGATGGTGGCCGGGCGGCGCCACACCGCGGTGGTGGTGGCCTTGCAGATCAGCCACGCCCTCGGCGACGGTCGACGCACCGCCGCCATCGCGCGCGAACTGTTCGGGCCCGATTTCCGCACCGAAGCCCACCCCCGCACCGGACACGGTGCGGCCCGGCCGCGCGCGATGCCGGCGCCGGTGTTCACCGCGGTACGGGGTGCGGCGCGACTGCCCATCGAGCTGGCCGCGATGCTCGCACTCGGGGTGCGCGCGTTCCGGCTCGAGCGGACCGCCGCACCGCGCCCGGCGGGAGGTGTCGCGCTCACCGCACTCAACCGCCCACCCGGACGCGACCGGCAGTTGCGTACCGTCACCGTCGACCGCGATCGCCTGCGCGTGTGTGGGCACAGCGTCACCGTGGGCGCGCTGCTTGCCATCTCGATGGCGTTACCGGAGTATCTCGGCGGTGTCGAAGGCCGGTGTGCCGTGGAGCTGACCATCGCACGAAAGCCACAACCCAACGTGCGTAACAACTTCCGGAACGCCGGGGTCGATCTGCACGTTGCCGAACCCGACCTGCGCACGCGGGCCGGGCTGATCGCCACCGAGATCGACACCGTCCGCCGCGACGGCGACGATGCGGCACGGCGGGCATCACGGCGCGCCACCGCCGCGACACCGGCACCGCTACAACGGTGGGGGATAGGGAAATTCGATCCGACGGTGCGACCGGAACGGGTCACGGGTGTGACCGTGGTGTCGTCGGTCTACCGCGGCGCGGCCGATCTCACCCTCGACGGGCGTGCGGTGCTGATGACCGCAGGGTTTCCCGCGTTGTCGCCGGCCCAGGGATTGACGCACGGGGTGCACGGGATAGGCGACACCGTGACCATCTCACTGACCACGAGCACAGCCATCTGCCCCGACATCGACCGCTATGTCGACCTTCTCGAGTCCGCGATCGCGCGGATCACAGCTGAGAACGCGGACTGCGGGCCGGATCATGTCCGCTCGGGAGCGAGTTCTTCGGCGCCCGCGTGAGTCGCTTGGGTAGTCGGTCGGCCAGCCCGCCCAGCGGTGCCACCGTCTGATTGAGCAGATCCACGGTCTCGGCCAGTTCGTGCACGGTGTCCTGCATCGCCAGCAGGTTGGGTGCGAGCTGGCCGATCACCTCTGTCAGCTCGGTGATCCGGTCCAGCGGTCCCCCGGGCGCGATCGTTCGCTCGATGGCGCCGTTCTCGCCGACGAGTTGATCGAGCAAACCGCCGTCGGCGGCGAGCCGGTCGAGGATGCCACCCGGTTCGGTCACCTTCTCCAGCACGCCGTCGGGGGCGGTGAGCTGATCGACGATGCCCCCCTCCGACGTCAGCCGATCCAGGATGCCCTCGTCCTCGGTGAACTGATCGATGACACCGCCCTCGCGGGTGAGTCGATCGAGTGGACCGTCTTTGGCGGTGAGCCGCACCAGGATTCCGCCATCCTCGGTCATCTGGTCCAGAATGCCGCCGGGCGCGGTCAGCTTCTCGAGCAACCCGTCCGCAGCCGTGAGCCGGTCGACCACGCCCCCCGGGGTGACCAGCCTTTCGAGCGGTCCGCCGGGCGCCACCAGCCGCCCCAACGGACGCTCGGGCGACATCAGGTCGGCGAGCTGCGAGATGAGGGCCAGCGGTGCACGCGCGCCACCCACCTCGTCACCGCTTATCCCGAGCGCATGGTTCACCTCGTACTGAAAGCTGGCGGCGGTGATCCGCGCAATGCTCACGGCCGACTCCGCGGCGGTGAGGGCAACGCCGGTCGCAGCGAAGCCGAGCCTGAACGGCAGTTCGAGCAGCGTCCGCGCGTCCGGCTGATCAGAGCTCATGGCCGTACCCTAACCCGCCGTGGCGGAGGTACCGCCCGCTTTGGCCGCTGCCTTGGCGGCCTTCTTGAAATCACGGACCTTCTGCAACGAATCCGGATCAGTCACGTCGGCCACCGACCGGTAACCCTTCTTCCCGTAGTCTCCGACCACCGTCGTCCAGCCCCGCGGTTTCACCCCCAGCTGTTTCGCGAGCAACGCGGTGAAGATCTTGGCCTTCTGGTCACCGAATCCGGGTAGCGCGCGCAGCCGCGCGAACAGATCGGCGCCGCTGGTGGCGCCGGTCCAGATGGCAGCGGTGTCGCCGTCGTAGTCGTCGACCACCACCCGGGCCAGCTCCTGCACACGCCCCGCCATCGATCTGCCGTAGCGGTGGATGGCCGGTGGGGTGGCGCACAAGTCGGCGAACGCCTCCGGATCGGCGTCGGCGATCGCCGTCGGGTCCATGCTGCCGAATCGGTCGCGGATCTTCGCTGGTCCGGCGAAGGCGCGTTCCATCGGAAACTGCTGGTCCAAGAGCATTCCGGTGAGCAGCGCGAACGCATCCGACGACAGCAGTTCGTCGGCGGCCGCCTCCTGGGCAATCTGCAGTTTCGCCATGAGGCCATCGTAGGGACTCGTACACTGTCGCCATGTCCGGCGGGGTGGGTGTGAAGGTGTCGATGCGTCGATTCGTCCGCCGGCGCACCGCGCTTCGGTTGCGGCGTCGCAGCATCGTCGCCGTGGCGGCCGGGGCCATCGCGGTGATCGCGGGCGCGACGGCGCCGGTGGCGCAGGCGATTCCCGAGTACAGCGACCCCAACCTCGTCACCACACTCGACTGTCCGAGTGCCAACCCGTGGCCACTGGGTCCGCTGCCGGTGAAGGTCGACGTGTTCAACGGGATACGGTTCCCGGCCGACGGACTACCCGGCCCGGCGATCACCCTGATCGGTTCCATTCGGGGAAAGCCGCAACTTGTGGAGTACACCACGCAGGTCCGGGTCACCTGGCGCAATCTGGGCACCGGAGCCCGGGGTGTGGTGTCGGCGCCGAGTCGGGCACGCACGGTCAGCTGGCAGATCGATCTGCATCCGGGGCCGGGTCCGGTGGTTTTCACCATCCACCAGACGATCGGTGCCGTCGCATTTCTGCCGATGGTCAACCCGCAGTACTCGACGTGCCGTGGCGTCGCGAACGCCTAGGTCACGGAATCGTAGTGTCACGAAATCGTGAGATCGGGAACCCGTAGGTCACGAAACCGGTGGCAACTCACCGATTTCTGCGGATTCGCATTGTCACGCGGGTAGCGTGAATTCTCAGTAATCGCACAGGCGCATTTCGAGCAGTGAGGCGAGGTCGGTCAGATGGTCGATAAACAGCAGGCTGCCGAGGTGGCCGAACAGCACACCGCCAAGGTTCTCGGCGTGACGATCGCGGCCGCGGTGGGTGGTTTCCTCTTCGGATTCGACAGTTCGGTGGTCAACGGCGCCGTCGACTCGATTCAGAGCACTTTCGGGCTGGGTGATCTGTTCACCGGTTTCGCGGTGGCCATCGCGTTGCTCGGATGCGTGGTCGGCGCCTGGTTCGCGGGTCAACTCGCCGACGTGTGGGGCCGCAAACGCGTGATGCTTCTCGGGTCGGTGCTGTTCGTCATCTCGGCGATCGGGACCGCGTACACGCAGACGGTCTGGGACCTGTTGCTGTGGCGCGTGCTCGGTGGCCTGGGTATCGGTATCGCATCGGTCATCGCACCCGCCTACATCGCCGAGATCGCCCCCGCGCGCTACCGCGGCGCACTGGCCTCCATGCAGCAGCTCGCGATCACCCTGGGCATCTTCGCCGCCCTCCTGTCGGACACCTTGCTGCAGAACGCGGCGGGCGCGCCGCTCAACGACCTCTGGTGGGGGCTGGAGGCGTGGCGTTGGATGTTCCTGGTGGGCGTGGTTCCCGCCGCCGTCTACGGCATCCTGGCACTGTCGATCCCGGAGTCCCCGCGATACCTCGTCGGGCGCAACCGCGACGCCGAGGCGGCACGCATCCTCGAGGAGGTCACCGGCGAGCCTCATCCGCTCGAGCGCGTCAAAGAGATCAAACTGAGCGTCCGCCGGGAATCGAGGACGAAGCTCTCCGACATTCGTGGACCGTCGTTCGGGTTGCACCCGCTGGTCTGGGTGGGTATCTGGCTGGCCATCTTCCAGCAATTCGTCGGCATCAACGCGATCTTCTACTACTCGACAACCCTGTGGAAGTCGGTGGGCTTTTCCACCAGTGACGCCTTCACCACCTCGGTGATCACCTCCGCCATCAACGTCGCCATGACCTTCGTGGCCATCCTGTTCGTCGACCGGGTGGGCCGCCGCAACCTGCTGTTGTGGGGGTCGGTGGGCATGTTCATCGGGCTGCTGATGGCGTGTGTGGCGTTCACGCAGTCGTCGTATCAGCAGTCCGGGATGGTCGGTGATGTCACGTGTAACCCGGGTAACACCGACAAGGACTGTCTCACGCTGGCCGGCAATTGGGGCGTGATCGCGCTGATCGGGGCGAACCTGTTCGTCGTCGCATTCGCCGCCACCTGGGGCCCGGTCATGTGGGTGATGCTGGGCGAGATGTTCCCCAACCGCATCCGGGGTGTGGCACTGGGTGTGTGCACCGCGGTCAACTGGATGGCCAACTTCACCATCTCGATGCTGTTCCCGCAGGCATCGGCGACCCTCGGTCTCGGCTGGGTGTACGGATTCTTCGCGGCGTGTGCCGCGGCGTCGTTCTTCTACGTCCGGGCCAAGGTCGAGGAGACCAAGGGCATGGAACTCGAGGAAATGGACGCGGTGGCCGAGTCGTCGTTGTCGCGACTGGAAGCGACACGTGCGGCCAAGGCTCGGTAGAGGTTCCGCCACGCCGCACCAGAGGTTGCCGATTGACGCGCCGGGCGCGTCAATCGGCAACTCTTGTCGAGGCGGGTACGCCTGCGGCCAGCCCGCCGACGAGCAGCGCCTGTGCGGCGAAGTAGGTTGCCAGCACGAGTAACTCGCTGATCTTCCGGGCGCGCTGATTGCTGATGAGGTGCCTGCGGTTGAGAATCGTCAGGTCTGAGACGAGAAACAGCCAGCCACCGCGCCGCATTCGCGGCTGCGGTGCGGGGATGTCGCCGGCGAGGGTGGCCATCGTCGCCAATGTCGTCCCGTAGGCGCCGAGCGCGGGCAGTAGCCCCGGACGATGCGTGGCGATCACCGCGGCCGATTCGGCGAGCATCATCGTCCGCGGCGCCGCCGAGGCGAGCCGGTATCGCGCGCCCCGACGCACCATCAGTGCGCAATAGCAGAGCTGCGAGCCGGCGAAGAACAGCGCACCGCGGGCAAGGTGACGGTCCTTGGCGCGCCAGTCCGCCTGTCCGTCAACGGATTCGGTCAGGTCGGTGAACTCCTCGACCAGCATGGCCCGGTCACCGGCCATCGCCCCGACGATCACCCCGGTGAGCAGCACGTTGTCGAGCGCGGATCGATGCGTGCGGCCGGCCAACACCCGCATCCCGAGAAGCCCGAGAGGTACGGGTTTGGTCGCTGCCGCCAGTGTGCGCGGGCCGAAAGCGCCCGCGGCGGTGGCCAGACCGGCCGCGGCGAGGTAGCCCACCGCGAACCGCGCAGGCCATCCCCGCAGCCGGTGCGTCACTGCATCAGCCGGTTGACGAACCACCGGAAGTCGTTGGCGGCCATGGCGTCTGCCTGGTCGGCCTGGAACACCAGGTAGGGGCGGGGGGTCACGTGCGAGTCGGCGATGCGCGCGTCGTTGATGTACTTGAACGTCAACGGCACCACCACCGTCGGATCCACCAGGCCCTGAGCCATGAGCACCGGACGGGTGAAGCCGCGCACCGGCAATTCCGATGCGGACTGCAGTACGGCACCGAGTTCGCGGTTGCCCGACAGCGGTTTGCTGAACAGCGATCCCAGCGGTACACCGTCGACCTGCCGGGTGAGTTCGGCGACGCACAGGTCGGCGGCCTTGTTGATCCACTGCCGTCCGGAATCGGTCAGGTAGTCCACCACGTCCACCTCGGGACGGGCACGGCTGATCGCGCTCAGCGTGAACAGGGCATCTGCGGTGAGTCCGGAGGGCATCGTGGTGGTACCGGGACCGAGACGGGTGAGCAGCGTCGAGAACTGGGCCGGGATCGACGATGCGGCCGCGCCACGGAAGTCCAGTCCGGGTCCCTGCAGGGCGGTGGCGATCCGGGCGAGCGCCACCGCGGCGGCCGCTCCCTGTCCCCGTCCGACCACCGCCCACGACCGGGCCAGGTTGTCGGCGATGTCGTGCCCGGCGCGGACAGCGTCGACGATGTTGCGTGCGGTGGCGTCGCTGTCGAAGTACTGCGGCACGCCCTCGGTGCCCAGTCCGGCATAGTCGCTGCTGATCACGGCGTAACCACGGCCGAGCCATGTCTTCGCCTGGTCGAGGTCCTCGGCCGTCGGGTGAGTGGTGGGTGCGCAGGTATCGGCGAGACCCCGCGAGCCGTGGGCCCATGCGACGACGGGGTAACCGCCGGCCGGTGCCGGAGTGAACGGGAGCAGCAGGACGCCGCTGGACAGGTGCGGTTTGTCGTCGGCGCCGGTGCTCCAGTAGGTGAAGATGTTGCCACTCGCCGCTCCCGGCACGAGGTTCGCCCGGGGGATCTGTCGGTTCGCGAAGACTGTCCCGGCCTTACCGGGGGCGGGGGCGGGGTCGGAGGCGCTGGAGGTGCTCGGGCTCGGCGTGCTGGTGGTCGGGGCGCCGTGCGCGGATCCGCCCGCCAAGGTCATGCCGATCGCTGCGGCGGCGGCGATCGCCGTGCACATCCACGCCCTGCCCCGGGTGATACCGGTGGTGCTCATGGTGCAGTGACCACACCGATCGCCGGGAGGAAGTAGCAGGTTCGCCCGTTGTTGCCGGACGTGCCGTAGATCGCCGACAGAATGGTGCCACTGCCGGTCTTCACCGGTGCCAGTCGCACCCCGGCGAGCGGCGGCAGCACCGATCGCGCCCTCGCGTCGACCGGTTGCAGTTCGGCGAAACCGCCCTGCAGGGTGTTGGTGTTGAACCACGCCACCTGCATATGCCCGTCACCGTTGGCGTCGGGGGATGCCGGCACAAACGCGTACGCGGTTTCGCCCTGCTCCACCAGATTCAGTTTCTCGGGGAGTTTGATACCGGGTACCAGGTTGAGCAGCGGCTTGAGCGGGTCGATGACCTTCATGGGTTCCTCTTTGGCCGGCCACGGGCCCGGTACGGCTCCCGCGCCGGCGGTGACCAACCCGAGTGGATTGTCGGCGGTGGGATCAGTGCACAGCGGTGCAATCGACGGGGAGAACGGCTGGATTCCCAACGACTTGAGGATGCTCATGGTGTCGGCCGCGGCCACCGGACGGGCCGCCGTCGGCGCCGACACCGTCGTCCCGCCGAGCTGACTCGACAGCGCACTGAGCTTGTTGACCACGTCCTGCGTCGACATCTGTCCGAGCGACGACTTCACGGCCTCCGCGGCCTGCAGGGCGATCTTGTCGGCGCCGGCCGCTTTGAGTGCCTTGACCGCCTCGGCGAGTTCGTGGTCGAGGGGCCCTGCGCCGAGCGACGGGGAGGTCGGCGACAGCGTGCTCGGGGCGCCCGGCGCTGCAGAGGCATCGGCAGGGACCGAGGCCAACCCGGCCACGATCGCCATCGACGCGACAGTGGCACCCAGGCGTGCGGTGCGACGCAGAGGTGTGCGGCGGGAGCCTGCGGTCATGATCACTCCTTGAGACGAGCCGAAACGGCCCCACGAGCGATGGGGCGCATGTGACTGGTGTTGCTCAAGTTAAAAGAGACCACGTTTGAGCTGTCGACTTCAAGTCGTGAAGCCGACCTGTGACGTGGCCGCTACCGAGGGGCGACCGCCGTCGAACGACTCGGCCGTCGGTACCCCGCAGACGAGACACCCTCGCGTGGCGAGGCCACACGAGGGTGTTCTGAGTGCATCGGAGACGTGTGCGTATCCGCGCGGGCCGCCTTTAGATGATGGCGAGTCCGATGGTCGGCACGATGGTGCAGGAGATGACGCGACCCTTCATCTTGGTGGTGACGTCGCCGTAGATCGTGGAGATCAGCCGACCCTTGCCGGGCGTCGCGATCCCGGTGAACGTGCCCGGACCCGCCGCGGCATTGATCAGCGGATTGCGCTTGAGCTGCAGTTGGCCGGTGCGTCCGTTGTCGATGTTGATCCAGCTGACCCAGAGCTTGCGCACCGGATTGTTGATCGCCGGGCCCGTACCGAGACTGGTGTAGACATACCCGGCCTGTCCGCGCTTGGGTCCCGGCGCCGGAGCCTTCTGCGGACCCGCGGTGACCAGTGCTCGGCCGAGTGAATTGCCGCCGTCCGGCATGCAGCCGAAACCGAGTGTGGGATAGAGGAATTCCTGAATGCGCGGCGCGTTGGGCCCCTGCGGGATCTCGGGCTCACCGGGCTTGGCCACCTCGGCGACCTGTTGCTGACGCAGCATCTGCCGGCGCCCGGGTTCGCCCATGAAATCGATGATCGCGCGCCACGTCGAGGCCACCTGCGGGGGCATCCCCGGCTGTGCTGCCATCGTGCGCGCCTGGTCGAGTAGCTGCGCGTTGATCTTGCCGTCCGGGCCCGGGGTGGTGACCGAGCCGATGATCGCCGGGGCGAACGCGCCGAGCGAGTCCAGGGTGCGCTGGTCGACCTTCGGGGCGGGGGCCGGCGCCGCCGACGCGATGGCCGGAGCGGCGAGCGACGCCGCGAGGGCGAACGTGGCTGCGACGGTGGCCAACCGTGCTCGACGGGTCAGTGCTGACAAACGCACGTGGGTTCCTATCGGTTGTCGGTGGGGCGGACCCGCCGGTGACGCCGAGTGCCGCGGGTCATTCTAAGCAGCCGGGGCTAGGCGATGTCCAGGCAGCCTAACCCCGATCCTGTGTGACAACTGAGACTATTGATTCAATTGTTACCAATGTTACGAACGGGCCTTGTGTCGTGGGGCACCCGCCGAACTGGTTAGATCGACAGCAGTCGTATCGCGCGACCGCTGTGCAGGGTTACACCGACATCGGGTGTGGTGAGGAGGCCGGGTGGCCGAGCAGACCGGAGGGGTTCGATCGATGTCCGCCACACGGATCGGACGGGCCGCAGTGCTGGCCGTGGCGGTGGTGACCGGCGTGTCCCTGGTGTCTGCCTGCGGTGATGACACCGGATCGGCCACTGCGGTCACGATGCTCACACACGATTCGTTCAGCCTGCCCCAATCGGTGTTCGATGCGTTCACCAAACAGACCGGTCTCACCCTGAAGGTGGTCAAATCCGGCGACGCCGGCCAACTCGCGTCGACGATCTCGCTGACCCCTGGATCGCCCAAGGCCGACGTCGTCTACGGCATCGACAACACCTTCGCCTCACGTCCGGTGGAGGCGGGTGCGCTCGAGCCGTACACGCCGCCGGCGGCGGCCGACGGTGCCGCCGACTACGCGCTGCCCGACACCAACGGGGAACTGACCGCCGTCGACCGCGCCGACGTGTGCCTCAACGTCGACGACGAGTGGTACCGCACCAAGGCGCAGCCGGCACCGACGAGTCTTCGCGATCTGCGCGAGCCCACGTTCGCCGCACAGGCGGCCCTGCTCGACCCGGGCACGTCCTCGCCCGGAATGGCGTTCCTGCTCAGCACGATCGGTGTGTTCGGCAACAAATGGCTGTCCTACTGGAAGCAGGTTGTCGCGGGTGGCGCCACGATCGTCTCGGGATGGGAGATCGCCTACAACCAGTTGTTCACCGCCGGTGAGGGCCGGGGCAGCAAGCCCATCGTGTTGTCCTATGCGTCGTCGCCGGCCGCGACGCCCGGGACCAGTGCGTTGCTCGACGGCTGTTTCCGTCAGGTCGAATACGTCGGTGTGCTCAAGGGCGCGACGAATGCCGCAGGTGCCCGCAAAGTGGTCGATTTCATGCTCAGTCCCACTGTTCAGCGGGCTCTTCCGTCGGCCATGTACGTCTATCCGGTGCAGCGCAACACCCCGTTGCCCGACGGCTGGGCGCAACGTGCACCGGTGCCGCAGTCCACGGTGACCCTGCCGCCCGCCTACATCGCGCAGAACAGGGAAACGTGGCTCGAGCAGTGGCGCGCCGCCGTGGGGCGGTGAGCGGCGGCCGGGTCGGTCCGTGGCTCCTCGCTGTGGTGCCCACCGCGTTCATCGGGCTGCTGTTCGTGTGGCCGGTGGCCGCGCTCGTGCGCCGCGCGATGACCACCGCCGGTGACGGGGGATCGCACTCGCTCGCAGAGCTGTTGCGGCGCACACACGCCGCGCACCTTCTGGCGGTCACCCTCGGGCAGGCCGCCGCATCCACCGTCCTCGCCCTGCTCGTCGCCGCCCCCATCGTGTGGCTCTACGTCCGTTCCGGCGGTGTCGGCACGATCGTGCTGACCGTGGTGGTGACGATCCCGTTCGTGCTGCCCACGGTGGTGGTCGGCGTCGCGTTCCGCGCCGTACTCGACGGCCCCTTGGCGTTCGCGCACATCGGCTCCGGATGGTGGGCGGTGCTGCTGGCGCATGCCTTTCTCAACGTCGCCGTGTTCGTACGGGTGGTCGGCGCAGCATGGCGATCCCTCGACACGCGCGCGGTCGATGCCGCACGCACCCTCGGTGCAGGGGAATGGCGGGCCTGGCGCACGGTGGTGGCGCCCCGGCTGTTGCCGCCGACCGCCGCCGCGGCCACGCTGGTGTTCCTGTTCTGCTCCACCAGTTTCGGCGTCATCATCATTCTCGGTGGCGGCACGCTGCGCACCGTCGAAACCGAGATCTACACGCAAGCCATCGGCTACTTCCGCATTCCCGAGGCCGTGGCGCTCTCGATGCTCCAGATCGTGGTGGTCATCGCAGCATTGCTGGTCAGTGTGCTCGCCGGTGGCCGGGCCGGGCCGGGCACCGCCCGGGCATACACCCGACGACGTCCCATCAGCGGGGCGACGTGGGTCGCAGTGGTCGCCGTGTCGGCGTGGACGACCGTGGTTCTCGTCGGCCCTGTGCTCGTCCTCGCGCTGCGGTCGGTGCGGCCCCGAGCCGGTGGCGACTGGACGCTGTCCGGCTACCGCGCACTGGCCGAGCCGGTCAATGGTGTGACACCGCTTGCCTCGCTGCGCTATTCGCTGATCACCGCCACACTCGCGATGGTGATCGCCGTGTGCGTGGGCTCGCTCGCCGCGCTCGCGCTGCACCGTACGCGGGGTGCATTGCGTTCGGTGGGAGAGGTTCTCGGGATGATCCCGCTCGGATTGAGCGCGGTGACCCTGGGGTTCGGTTATCTCCTCGTGCTGGCGGCGATGCCCGCGCGGATCGCGTCGTCGCCGCTGGTGATCCCGTGTGTGCAGGCGCTGATCGCAATACCGGTGGTGATCCGCATCGTGATCCCGGCGCTGGAGTCGGTGCCGCCGCGGCAACAGCAGGCGGCAGCCACCCTCGGCGCCGGACCGATCCGTGTATTCGCCACGGTCGATGCCCCCGTCATCGGCCGATCCGTTGCCGCCGCGGGTGGATTCGCCTTCGTGATGGCGCTCGGTGAATTCGGCGCCACCAGCTTTCTGGCGCGTGCAGACACCACCACACTGCCCGTGCTCATCGGATCGGCGCTCAACCGGCCCGGGGCGTCGAATCTCGCCACCGCGATGGCGGCATCGATGGTGTTGGTGGCTGCCACCTCGGTGGCCGTCCTCGCGGTCGAGGCATTGCGGCCACGATCGGGCGTGTTGCTGTGACGCTCGAACTCGACCGACTGCGGGTGAGCTACGGCGCCGAGTCGGTGATCGACGATCTGAGCTGGCGGGTGGGCGACGTAGCGCCGGTGACCGCACTGCTCGGTCCGTCGGGGTGCGGCAAATCGACCCTGATCCGTGCGGTGGCCGGATTGGAGCGGCCCGCGGGCGGCCGCATCCGCTTCGACGAAGTCGATCTCGAGGGCGTTCCTGCGCACCGTCGTGACTTCGGGGTGGTGTTCCAGGATGGCCAACTGCTGGGCGGACGCACCGTGGGCGCCAACGTCGCCTACGGACTGCGAGCCCGACGCGTGCCGCGCGCCGAGCGGACGCGCCGGGTTGCGGAGATGCTGGAACTCGTGCAGTTACCCGGCTTCGAGGACCGGCGGGTGGAGGAACTCTCCGGCGGGCAGGCCCAGCGCGTCGCGCTGGCACGTGCGCTGGCACCGAGACCCCGACTGTTGTTGCTCGATGAACCCCTGGCCGCCCTCGATCGGGCACTGCGCGACGAACTCGCCCTGCAGATCCGCGAGATCGTTTGTGCCAGCGGAACTCCGACAATCATGGTGACCCACGATCACACCGAGGCCGCGGTGATGTCCGATGTGATCGCGGTGATGCGGAACGGCCGGATCGTGCAGTCGGCGCCACCGGCGGGTTTGTGGAAGGCGCCCGTCGACGAGTGGACCGCGCGGTTCCTCGGCTGCACCACGATCGTGGCCGCACACCGTGTCGGCGCCCGGGTGGCGACCCCGTTGGGCGAGGTCGATCTTGACGTCCCGTGGTCGGAGGGGCTCCTGGGGTTACGGGCGGAGTCGGTGCGTGTCATGACGACCCGCGAGACCGGTGTGACCGCAACCGTTCTCGTCGCCGCGGATCTGCCCACCGGGACCCGCTTGCGTCTGTCGACCGCCGGTGGCGACCTCGACGCCGTGGCCGACGGGCCGGTCGAGGCGGGCGACGAGGTGAGTGTCCGGCTGGTGCCCGAGCGGATCGCGGTGATCGCGTCGTGAGCGGACGCGTGGTGGTGGCCGGGGCGGTGCTGGCGACGTCGGATGATCGAATTCTGTTGGCGCAGCGCCGCTATCCGCCGGAGGTGGCCGGATTGTGGGAGTTGCCCGGCGGCAAGGTGGAGGACGGGGAGGACCTCGCGGCGGCGTTGCGTCGCGAACTGCTCGAAGAACTCGACGTGCTGGTGGAACCCGGTGTGCGTCTCGAGGTTCAGGTCCCACTCTCGGCGGACCTCACCCTGATCGCGATGTGGGCTCGGATCGTCGGGGGGACGGTGCGACCACTCGATCACGCGGCCGTCGCCTGGGTGGACGCCGCGCGATTGCGGCGCCTGGCCGAACTCGGGCAGATCGTGCCCGCCGACACCGCGTGGTTGCCCGAGATCCTGGCCGTTCTCGAAGGCACCTGACCCGTGAGTGTCACGACGCGGCAACGGGTATGTAGTCCGTTCGGGTTCAAAGCAGCGTTCGGGTCGACGCGCATTCTCGGATCTCGCTAGTGTCAGACACCGACGAACAGGCGCCACGACCAGGGATCACGAGTCGTGGCGCCCTTTGGTGACTACCGAGGGATTCGGGGGGCAACGTGGCGATGACGGGTTGGCACATGGGGACTGCCCGCCGGACGGTGATGAGTGTGCTGGCGGCATCGATCGCCGTGGTGATGAGCGTGGGTGCGATCGGCGTCGCGGCCGCCGCACCGACGGGATCGTCGGGTGGCAACGGATCATCGACGGGCAGCGCCGGTGTGGACACGAGTTTCTACACTCCGCCGTCGGGGCCTCTGCCCGCGCCCGGGACCCTGTTGAAGACGGCTCCGATGTCGACGTTCATCACAGTGCCGAGTGCCTGGGGCCGGGTTCCGGCGCGGGCCACGCTCATCATGTATGTGACCACCGACGCGCTCGGCCACAAGACCGCGGTGAGCGGCTACTACCTGCAGCCTGCGCGGGCGTGGAAGGGACCCGGCCCCCGGCCGCTCGTGTCGTACGCGCCGGGAGCGCACGGGCAGGGCGACCAGTGCGCACCGTCGCGGGTGCTGCAGTCGGTCACCGTGTCCTCACCCGGTGGCCCGATGGCCGAGATCGAGTCGCTGATCACCTACAACCTGGTCGCCAAGGGATACGGGGTGGTCAGCACCGACTACATCGGACTCGGCACGCCGGGGGTACACACCTTCGGTATCCGCGTCGACCAGGCAAACGCTGTCATCGACGCCGCCCGCGCGGCGCTGACACTTCCCAACGTCGACCCCCACACCAAGGTGGCGCTGGCGGGG
The DNA here is from genome assembly GCF_053588575.1 of Gordonia sp. NPDC003429. Classification (NCBI taxonomy): domain Bacteria; kingdom Bacillati; phylum Actinomycetota; class Actinomycetes; order Mycobacteriales; family Gordoniaceae; genus Gordonia; species Gordonia sp. NPDC003429. The sequence goes on along the minus strand of NZ_JBSFQF010000004.1, from coordinate 87,433 downwards.
TATTCCCAGGGCGGCGCGGCCACCGCGGCCGCGGCGGAAATCATCGACGACTACGCTCCCGAACTCAGGAAGCAGGTGGTCGGCATCTATGCGGGCGGCGCGCCGACCAATCTGCGTTCGCTCCTCGACTACCTCGACGGCAACCGGCTCGGCGGAGCGATCGCGTGGGCCATCAACGGTGCGACGGCGCGCTATCCGGAGATCGCCACGCTCGTGCCCGGCTTGCTCAACGCCGAAGGCAAGAGGGTCATGGCCTCCACCAAGGATCAGTGCATCGTCGCGGTGAGTCTGCTCGGCGCGCCGAAGACCAGTAGCTGGACCGCGAGCGGCAAGAAGATCGGCGAGATCATCGACGAGAACCCGGCGCTGGCCAAGCGTGTCGACGAACAACGGGTGGGCATGCTGCCGCCCACCTCGATCCCGATCCTGTTGTCGGCCAACCCCGTCGATCCGACCGTACCCAAGTTCCAGGGCGATCAGCTCTACGGGGACTGGTGCGCCAAGAATCCCGCCTCGCTCGAGTACAGATACATCCGGTTCCCGGTACTCGGCGGCACCCCGCTCGGGCACATCGCCGGCGGTGTCGCCGGATTCAACGAGGCGTTCGGTTGGCTCGCCGATCGTTTCGCGGGCAAACGGGCGGTCACCGGGTGCGTGAAGGCCGGGGAGTCCAACGGTTCGTCGACGGGCTCGGCCGGGTCCTCTTGACCTGCCGATGGCTCGGAGTCCGCACAGGACAGCGGCCACTGGCAGGGCGCCCGAACCATCGGCGCGTCCGGGGTAGCGTCGGGCACTGTGATTCGACGACCCCGGCGCCAGACCTGGCGGGCGCCGGTACTCATGGTCGCCGGTGGAACCTCGATGTACCTGGGCGCGGCGATCGCAGTGGTCCTCTTCGACCGCATATCACCGGCCGGGGTGGCATGGATGCGGATCGCCGGGGCCGCGGTGGTCCTCGCCGCGTGGGTCCGGCCCCCGCGCGACGCCTGGACTCCGGGACGTCTGCGCTTGGCCGGCGCGTTCGGGCTCGTCACCGCCGCGATGAACATCGCTTTCTATGAGGCGCTGCACCGCTTGCCGCTCGGGACGGCGGTGGCACTGGAGTTCCTGGGGCCGATCGTGGTGGCCGCTGCCGGGTCGCGCACCCGGCGTGACGTGGCCGTGTTGGTGTTCGCAGTGATCGGGGTGATCCTGATCGTCGACGTGCGGTGGGCCGGGTCGGCCGCGGGAGTGCTGTTCGCCTTGCTCGCCGCGCTGTGCTGGGCAGGCTACATCGTGGCGGGAAAACTTGTGGCGCAACGTGGTTCGGGATTGGAGGATCTCGCCACCGGGTTCGTCGTGGCGGCGGTGGTGACCTCGCCGCTCGCGTTGCTGCTGGGCCCGGCATTCGCGCCGGGTGCCCCCACCGGACGGTTGGTGCTCCTCGGACTCGGACTGGGTGTGGCCTCCACGGCCCTGCCCTACGCGATCGACCAGGTCGTATTGCGATCGGTGGGGCAGGCGGGATTCGCGCTGCTGCTCGCCCTGCTACCGGTGACCGCGGCGGTCGTCGGATTCGTGGTTCTCGGACAACGGCCGCAGCCCGCCGAACTGATCGGCATCGCGCTGGTGGCGTTCGCCGTGGCGGTGCGCGCGCCCGATCCCGGTGCCGATCCCGCCACCGGCTGAGCGACCACCGGCCGGACGTGCGCGGTCAGGCGGCCCGCGCCTTCTTGAGCGCCTTCGACAACTTCTTCTTCGACAACTGCGAGGTGTCGAGTTTGGACATGCGGTTGATGACCACCGGGCAGCGCACACAGCGCGTCGAGCTGCGGCAGCACTTCTTCTTGGGCGTGAGCCCGGCGACCTTTCGCGGGTTCACCTTCGCCATGAGGGCACGGTAACACCGGGGGATCGACGCCGACCCTGATGCTGTGATCGCGATCTCACCGGCACAACCGATACCCTGTACAGGTTGACCGCCGACCGGGAGTCTGCGGCACCGAAGTCCACCGCTGCGGCCCCGCCGCAGCCGCCCCAGCACGAAAGAGAACTCAGTGAGCGCTGCTCCCAACTTCCGCAACGTCGCGATCGTCGCGCACGTCGACCACGGCAAGACCACGCTGGTCGACGCGATGCTCCGCCAGTCCGGGGTGTTCGGTGAGCGTGCCGAACTCGTCGACCGGGTGATGGACTCCGGTGACCTCGAACGCGAGAAGGGCATCACCATCCTCGCCAAGAACACCGCCGTCCACCGCCGCCAGCCCGACGGCACCGAGGTCGTCATCAACGTCATCGACACCCCCGGGCACGCCGACTTCGGTGGTGAAGTGGAGCGCGGACTGTCCATGGTCGACGGCGTGGTGCTCCTCGTCGACGCCTCGGAGGGGCCGCTGCCGCAGACCCGCTTCGTGCTGCGCAAGGCGCTGGCCGCCTCGCTGCCGGTGATCCTGGTGGTCAACAAGACCGACCGTCCCGACGCCCGCATCGCCGAGGTCGTCGAAGAGACGCACGATCTTCTGCTGGACCTGGCCTCCGACCTGCCCGAGGAGGCCGCTGCGGCCGCCGAGCAGGTGCTCGATCTCCCGGTGCTCTACGCCTCGGGTCGCGCCGGTGTGGCCAGCACCGTCGAGCCGGCCGACGGTGAGGTGCCCGAGGGCGACAACCTCGACCCCTTCTTCGACGTGCTCCTCGAGCACGTGCCCGCCCCCAAGGGCGATTCCGACGCGCCGTTGCAGGCGCACGTCACCAACCTCGACGCCTCGCCGTTCCTCGGTCGTCTCGGCCTCGTCCGCATCCACAACGGCACCCTCAAGAAGGGGCAGACCGTTGCATGGATGCGTGAGATCACCAAGGACGACGGCACCGCCGAACCGGTCGTCGAACGTGCCAAGATCACCGAACTGCTCGCCACCGTCGGTGTTGAACGCAGCCCCGCCGAGTCGGCGGTCGCCGGCGACATCGTCGCGATCGCCGGCATCCCGGAGATCATGATCGGCGACACCCTCGCCGACTCCGAGAACCCGGTCGCGTTGCCGCGCATCACCGTCGACGAGCCCGCGATCTCGGTCATCATCGGCACCAACACCTCGCCGCTGGCCGGTCGGGTCAAGGGACACAAGCTGACCGCCCGAATGGTCAAGGACCGTCTCGACACCGAACTCATCGGCAACGTGTCGCTCCGCGTGGTCGACATCAACCGCCCCGACGCGTGGGAGGTGCAGGGTCGAGGTGAACTCGCCCTGGCCATCCTCGTCGAACAGATGCGCCGCGAAGGCTTCGAGCTGACCGTCGGCAAGCCCCAGGTGGTCACCCGCAAGGTCGACGGCAAGGTGCACGAACCCTTCGAGCACCTCACCATCGACGTGCCCGAGGAGTACCTCGGCGCGGTGACCCAGCTGCTGGCCGCGCGCAAGGGCCGGATGGATCAGATGAACAACCACGGGTCCGGCTGGGTGCGAATGGAGTTCACCGTGCCGTCGCGTGGCCTGATCGGCTTCCGCACCGATTTCCTCACCGAAACCCGCGGCACCGGCATCGCCAACGCGGTGTTCGAGGGCTACCACCCGTGGGCCGGTGAGATCCGGGCACGCCACACCGGTTCGCTGGTCAGCGACCGGGCGGGCACGGTGACCCCGTTCGCGATGATCCAGCTCGCCGACCGTGGCACCTTCTTCGTCGACCCGGGTGACGACACCTACGAGGGCCACGTCGTGGGTATCAATCCGCGCGCCGAGGACCTCGACATCAACGTGACCCGCGAGAAGAAGCTCACCAACATGCGGCAGTCGTCGGCCGATGTGATGGAGACGCTGGCCAAGCCGATGCAACTCGATCTCGAGGGTGCGATGGAATTCTGTGCCGGCGACGAGTGTGTCGAGGCGACGCCCGAAGTGGTGCGGGTGCGTAAGGTGCACCTGGATGCGTCGACACGGGCCCGCGAACGGTCACGGGCCAAGTCGCGCGATCAGGCGGCCGGCTGACGGCCGGAGTCCGCGCGGCACGGTCTGCTCGGCGGCCGAGTGTGATGCGCAGGTGAGGCAGAGTCGGACGAGGGTGATGCGTGGTCGGGGGTGATGGAGTGAGGGGCAGGTCGCCGCGGTGGCCGGGTCCGGGCGGACCCGGCGGACGGACGCTGGTGACGCTGCTGCTCACCGCGGTCCTGGCGATCGCGACGTCGGCCTGCATGTCCAACCCGCCGCCGCCGGTTCGCGACACCGCGCCGCCGCCCACACCCACCGAGTACCCCACCGAGAAGACGATCTTCGTCGCCACCGATTCGGTGGGAACGGGTTTCAACCCGCATCTGGGTGCAGATCAGAGTCCGGTCACCACCGCGATCGCCGCGATGACACTGCCGTCGGCGTTCGAGCCCGTGCAAACACCGACCGGGGTGGTGTGGCAGCGGCAGGACGCACTGCTCACCTCCGCCGAGGTGACCGGTCAGGCGCCGTTCACGGTGACCTACACGATTCACACCAACGCCCAGTGGTCCGACGGTCTGCCGGTGACCGGCGACGACTTCAGTTACCTCTGGCAGCAGATGTCGCGGCAGCCGAATGTGGTGGCGCCGGCGGGATACCGCCTGATCGACTCGGTGGAGACCAGTTCGGGCGGCAAGGTGGTCACCGTGAAGTTCGCCCGGCCGTATCCGGCGTGGCGGGAGTTGTTCAACTGGCTGCTGCCCAGTCACGTACTCAAGGGCGCGCCCGCGGGATTTCAGACCGGTATGGACAGCGGCAAACCGGTATCGGCGGGACCGTTCTCGGTGTTCTCGATCGACACCACGCGCGACGAGGTGCGGCTCATCCGCAACGACCGCTACTGGATGAAACCCGCCAACCTCGACCAGGTGGTGCTACGCCGCGCGGGCACCGCGTCGCAGATGGTCGAGTCGGTGCGATCGGATGCCTCGGCGATCGCCACCCTCGGTATGGGACAGGCGACAAGCGCAGAGCTCGCCGCCGTCCCCGGTGTCGTCACGCAACGCAGCCTGACGTCGCGATCCCTGGGCATCAGCGTCAACTCCAGGACACCGGTGATGGGTTCCGTCGCCGTACGCAGGGCAATCCTCGGCATGATCGACCCCACGCTCACCACGTACTCCGCCGCAGGCGACTGGATTGTGGAGCCGTATGCGAACACGGTGCTCGCACCGTCGGACCCGGGGTACTTTCCGGTGACACGCAACCGCCCCGGGCCCGCCGGGATCGACGACCTGCTCGCTTCGGCGGGATACCGGCGCGCCCCGGCCGTCGCCGGTGCGCCGACCCGGACTCCGGGATCGGCGACGACGTCGCAGGAGCCCTCGTCGAGCCCGGCGTCGTCACCCGAGTCCGCCCCGGAGGGCGAGACCGGGTCGGGGATCGGTCCGGTACCCGACGGAGTGACGCCGTTTCAGAAGGACGGTCGGGATCTCGTTGTGCGGGTCGGTGCCATCAGCGGGGATGTCCGGTCGATGTCGGCGGCGGCCAACGTGGTCGACCAACTGCGCGGCGCCGGAGTACGCGCCGGGGTGGTGTCTTTGCCCAGCAATGAGCTGTACGGGGTGGCACTGACCGAGTCGAAGGTCGACGTGGTGGTCGGCTGGAGCGGACTCGGTGTGCCACCTGCCGCGGCGTTCGCCTCGCAGGTGGACTGCGATCAGCCCAAACCGGGGACCGCGCCGTCGCTGAGCACCCCGCCCACGCCCACCAGCGTGGCGCCCGGGCAGGATGCCGCCCCCGCACAGGACGTGTACGCGAGCAATCCGTCGGGGCTGTGCGACCCGGTGCTGATCGGCATGGCGCGCGAGGCGATGTCGGCGCCCGATCCCACCCCGCAATTGGTCGAGGCCGAACCGCTGCTCGCCGCACAGGCCATCTACCTGCCGCTCTACCAGGACAGCATGCTGGTCGGCGTCACCCCCAAGGTACGCGACGTGCCGCTGTCGGGGCCGATCCAGGTGTCGATCTATGGCACGGCGCAGACGTGGGCGCTGCGATGACAGGGGTGTGGCGATGACCGACACCTCGACGCGCCGCCGGATGTTGTTGCTGCACGCACATCCCGACGACGAGACGATCATGACCGGCGGGACCATCGCCCGCTATCTCGACGCGGGTGTCGACGTTCGCGTGCTCACGTTCACCCTCGGGGAGGAGGGGGAGGTGATCGGCGAGCGGTGGGCCCAGCTCACCGCCGACCGCGCCGATCAGCTCGGCGGCTACCGCGTCCTGGAACTGACCCGGGCGCTCGCCGAACTGACCCCGGCGGGCCGGCCGTCGCTGGAGCCCCGGTTTCTCGGTGGTGCCGGTCATTGGCGTGACTCCGGGATGGCGGGAACCGCGTCGGCCCGGCATCCGCGCGCGCTGGCCCGGGCCCCGTTCGACGATGTGGTGTCCACCCTCACCGACCTGATCGTCGACTTCGACCCGCAGGTGCTGGTCACCTACGACGCCGCGGGCACGTACGGCCACCCTGACCACAAACAGGTGCACGAGGCGTCGATGGCCGCGATCCCGCTCGCCGAACAGCGCACCGGACATGACCTGGTGGTATGGGAGTCGGTGACCGAGCACTCGGCGCTGCACGCCGGGCTGGCCGCCGCCGCGGCGATCCCGGCCGGGTGGCGGATGCCCGCGCCCGGTGAGTTGCCCAGTTATCCCGACGCCGACATCGACGCCGCGATCGACGTCTCGCAGGTCTACGCGCGCAAGGTCGCGGCGCTGGCGGCGCACGCCACCCAGGTCACGGTTGCCCCCTCGGGTACGGAGTACGCGCTGAGCAACAACATCGCGCAGCCCATCATGGCCGTCGAGCACTTCATCCGTCGCAGTCCCGGCGCAGCCGTGGCCGGGCGGCGGGTCACCGACCTGTTCGAACCGGTGGTGTGATGCGCATCCTCGATCGCGTGTTGCTCGGTCTGCTCATCGTCGACGGGCTGATCGTCGGGTTGCTGTCGGTGGCCTTCGTCTACCTGCGAATCGACGGTGTCGCGGTCCCCGCGGCCGCCGTCGGCGCAGGCATCGGCAACTGTGTGCTGCTCTGGCTGGCAGCCCGGCAGACCGACGGGCCGCTGCGTTACGGCCCACTGGTTGCGTGGCTCGTGGTGCTCGTCGCCGCAGCGTTGTCGGGACCCGGCGGTGATGTGATGCTCGCCGTGCAGGGTTCGATGACCCTGGCGACGCTGCTGTTGGTGGTGATCGGACTCGGAGCGCCGGTGGCCTTGATCTGGACCCGACGTCTGCCCGAACCGGAGTAGCCGAGAGCCTGATCGTTAGAGTGGCACCCATGGTGTTGCGCGCGTGGGCGGACGACCGCCCCGCCCCGATCGGACAGGTGACCACCGCTCTCGCACGAGTGCGCGGCGATGCCGCGTCGGTGACCGATCACGACTGGGTGGCGCTGCTCGGGGCACGAGGCGACGAACTCGACGAACTGTGTGCCCTGGCCGACGCCGCGCGGGCCACCGCCACCGACCCCGATGTGCTCACCTTCGTGGTCAATCGCAACCTGGACACCGCCGTCGTCGCCCGGCGCGAGGCCGATCCGTCGCTGGAGGACCTCGTTGCCGAGGCGGCCGCAATCGGCGCCACCGAGATCTGCATGCAGGGACCCGTCCCCGACGACGCTCCGGTCGACGAGTACCTGCGTCTCGTGGCCCGCATCCACGGCGTCGCCCCAGAGCTGCACGTGCACGCATTTCGCCCGCCGGAGGTGCGTGACGCCGCGGCCCGGATGCGGATCACGGTGTCCGAGTTCCTGATTCGTGCCCGCGATGCGGGACTGGGTTCGGTGCCCGGTACCGCCGCGCAGATCCTCGACGACGAGGTGCGTAGCGCACTGCACCCCACCGGGACGCCGGCGCCGGTGAGTGACTGGGTGGACACCATCGAGTCGGCTCACCGAGCAGGACTGTTTTCCACCGCGACGATGTTGTACGGCCATGTGGAGACTCCCGAGCAGCAGGTGGCGCATCTGCGGCTGTTGTGTGCGATTCAGGCCCGCACCGGCGGCTTCAGCGAACTCATCCTGATGCCGATGCTGCCGGGGAACGCGCCGCCGCACCTGGCCGACGCCGCAACGCACCGGGTGTCGCGGCGGGAGACCCGCGCGGTGCATGCGGTGGCGCGATTGCTCACCCTGGGCCGGTTCAACCACCTGCAGGCGGCGTGGCCCAAGCTCGATGCCGAGGAGGTGACCGACGTGCTGCGCGGTGGCGCCGACGACATCGGCGGACTGCTGCTCGACGGTCGGCTCTCACCGGAGTCGGGGCAGGAGGCGGGCCGCACGCTGGGTGTCGAGCAACTCGTCGGCATCGCCGACTCGGTGGGCCGCACCCCGCGGCAACGCACCACGCGATACGAGACGCTCCCTGCGGAGCGGTGTATCCCGTTGCCGGACAGCGATGTTGCCGGAGCGCGGCGGTGACCGTCGCGGGGAGCGGTCGGCGGTCGGGACCAGCCGACGTCGATGTGGTCATCGTCGGTGCCGGTTTCGCCGGGATCGGCATGGCGACGATGCTGGCCCGACGTGGTCGCGAGTCGTTCCTCGTCCTCGAACGCGCCGGCGAGGTCGGCGGTACGTGGCGTGACAACACCTACCCCGGCATCGCGTGTGACATTCCCGCCCACCTCTACTCCTTCTCCTTCCGCCCTCCCGCCGATTGGACGTCGGTGTATCCGAGTGGCCAGGAGATCAAGCACTATCTCGAGCAGACCGTCGAGGCCGAAGGTGTGTCGGAATCGATACGGTTCGGTTGTGAATTGCGCAGGGCCATGTGGAATTCCAGCGACCATCGGTGGGTGCTCGAGACCGGTGCGGGAACAATTTTGGCGCGCATTCTGATCCTGGCCGTCGGACGACTCTCCGAACCGCATATCCCCGAGATCGAGGGACTCGACACGTTCACGGGTGAGGTGGTGCACACCGCGGCGTGGCGTCCCGAGCTCGGTCTGGACGGTGCGCGGATCGGCGTGGTCGGCAGCGGTGCGTCGGCCGTGCAGGTGACGCCCCACCTGGCCGCACAAGCCGATGAACTGGTGATCTTCTCGCGGACGCCCCCGTACGTCGTGCCCCGTGAGGACCGGGTCTACTCCGCCGCGGAACGTGCCGAGTATCTCGATCCCGTTGTGGCTCAGGACATTCGCGATCAGATGCTTCGCGACGCAGACACCGCGTTCCGGCAGCGCCTCGGCCTGCGACCCGATATCGACGAGATCCGCGAGCGCGCGGCGGGTCACCTGGACCAACAGATCCGCGACCCTGCGTTGCGCGCGATCCTGACTCCCGACTACGAGATCGGATGCAAACGCATCCTGCTCAGCGACGACTTCTACCCGACCCTGCTCCGTGACAACGTGGTGTTCGAGCCGAGTGCGCTGGAGTCGGTGACCGAGTGCAAGGCCCGGGCGTCGAGCGGGCACGGCTACGAGCTCGATGTGCTGGTGCTCGCAACCGGTTTCGAGGCGGCGCGGCCGCCGGTCGCCGGCAGGGTGGTCGGCCGAGATGGCGTCGTACTCGCCGACCACTGGTCGCAGGGGATGACTTCCTATGCCTCGACGGTGGTCAGCGGTTTCCCCAATATGTTCGTCCTCGACGGGCCCAATGCCGCGCTCGGCCACAATTCGGCGATCTACATGATCGAGACACAACTCGGGTACGTGCTCGGCGCGCTCGACGCCCTCGCCGAACCGGGCGTGCTCGCTCTCGAGGTCACCGCGGAGGCCGAGGCCGCCTACACCGCCGAGATCGACGAGCGCAGCGCTTCCACGGTGTGGCTCACCGGCTGTGACAGTTGGTATGTCGATCCCGAAAGCGGCAGGCTGACCCTCCTGTGGCCTGGTACGGCCGTCTCGTTCCGGGAACGCAACGGCACGTTCGACCCTGGACCGTTCCTGATGGACACCGTTTCCGACGACGAGGAGGGGAGATGTCGGTGAGTGCATCGGTGAGTGTGGCCGACGCGATCGATGCCGCGCGCGGCACACGCGAAGGTGGTGGCGCCCGCCTCGGTACCTCCGAGGTGGCGGCACTGTTGTCGGCATCGGGTGACGACCTGCGGGAGGTGGCGTCGATCGCGTCGGCCCTGCGCGACGAGGGCCTCGCAGAGGCGCGGCGTGAACGGCAGATCACTTACTCCCGCAAGGTCTTCGTGCCCCTGACCCGGTTGTGCCGGGACCGGTGCCACTACTGCACTTTCGTCACCGTCCCGGGAAAGCTCGCCCGTAGCGGGGAGGGCATGTATCTCGATCTCGACCAGGTGGTGGGCATTGCCCGCCAGGGTGCCGCGCTCGGTTGTAAGGAGGCGCTGTTCACGCTGGGTGACCGGCCCGAGGACCGGTGGCCGCAGGCGGCCGAATGGCTTGGCGCACGCGGCTATTCGTCGACGCTGGATTATGTGCGCGCGGCCGCGGTGGCGGTGCTGGAGGACACCGGTCTGTTGCCGCATCTGAATCCGGGGGTGATGAGTGCGGCCGAGATGACGGGTCTGCGTCCGGTGGCGCCGTCGATGGGCATGATGCTCGAGACCACCGCGCGCAGGCTGTTCACCGACCGCGGCGAGCCCCATTACGGCAGCCCGGACAAGGATCCGATGGTGCGGATGCAGGTGCTGCGCGACGCCGGGGATCTCGCCATCCCATTCACCACCGGAATCCTGGTGGGCATCGGTGAATCCCTCACCGAGCGTGCCGAATCGCTGCTCGCGCTGGCCGATGTGGCACGGGCCGGTGGACACATCCAAGAGGTGATCGTGCAGAACTTCCGGGCGAAGCCGGACACCGCGATGCGCGGCACCCCGGACGCGGAGATGACCGAATTCCTCGCTGCCGTGGCGGTGGCCCGGATCGTGCTGGGTCCGCACATGCGGGTCCAGGCCCCGCCGAATCTGGTGTCCGCGGCCGAATGTGCGGCCCTCATCGCATCGGGGATCGACGATTGGGGCGGGGTGTCTCCGCTGACGCCCGACCACGTGAATCCCGAACGGCCGTGGCCCAATCTGGCGGCGCTGGCCGCAATCACCGCCGAGTCCGGCTACCGCCTCACCGAGCGGATCACCGCTCAGCCACCGTATGTGCTCGACCGTGACCACTGGATCGATCCGTCGCTGCACGCCCACGTGGCCGCCCTGAGCGATCCGGTCACCGGCCTGGCCGCCGACACGATTCCCACCGGCCTGCCGTGGCCGGCCGTCGCCTGACGTCGAGCGTGCCCGGATTCGCGTCGAGCGTGCCCGGATTCGCGTCGAGCGTGCCCGCATTCGCGTCGAGCGTGCCCGCATTCGCGTCGAGCGTGCCCGGATTCGCGTCGAGCGTGCCCGGTGGGGTGGTTTCGACAAGCTCAACCAGCGGGTGGGCGCTCGACCGGCGGGTGGGTGGTTTCGACAAGCTCAACCAGCGGGGGTCGCTCAACCAGCGGGTGGGCGCTCGACCGGCGGGTGGGGGGTTTCGACAAGCTCAACCAGCGGGGGTCGCTCAACCAGCGGGGGGCTCAGGTGTTCTGTGCCAGCACTGCCTGATAGCCGCCTACCAGGTCGGTTGCGCGGTGTAGGCCCAACTGCTGCAACGCCGCCGCCGCCAGACTCGAGCTGTAGCCCTCCGAACACAGGATGATCCAGCGCACGTCGTGGTCGACGGCCTCCGGGATACGCGCGTCGCTGGCCGGGTCCAACCGCCATTCGAGCACGTTGCGCTCCACGACAAGCGCCCCCGGATACTCGCCTTCGCGGGCTCGCTGGGCGGCGGGACGGATGTCGACGAGGTAGGCCCCGTCGTCGAGTTCACCGGCGAGATCGCCGACGCTCACGCGCTCGAGGCTCTCTCGGGCGGTGAGCAGCAGATCGTTGATCGTCATGGGCATGTCCGCCAGACTATTCCGGTTCGTCGGTGAGCTCGGTGCGCGTACGTCGCAGCGACCTCGAGTCGGTGACCTCGTAGAACGACATCGCGGTCAGTGGCGGTGAATACGCGTGGACGCTCAGTGTGGGTCCGTGGACCGTGCCGGGACTCGCCTGCACCGCTGCCGACCCCGACACCCCACGTAACGGTGGCGCACTCGCGTGGTGCTGCACATCGTGAACCCATCCGAGCGGAAAGGCTGCCTGGTCGCCGGCGGACAGCACGCGCAGCGCCAGATCGTCGCCGGTCCACCGATATTCGCGCAATGCACCCGACAGCACGGTGAGCGCGCCGAGAGAACCCGCGTGGTCGTGCAGGTCGGTCGAACGGTCCGGCGTCCAGCTGATCAGCCAGACGTCGAGATCGTCGTTGGACTCGAGGCGGGTGGACCAGCGTTCCACGGGGTCCCACTCGTGCGGCAAGAGGTGGTCGTAACGGCCGTCGAGCACATCGGCCACACCTTGATCGGTGACGCGTAACAGGTCGGCGGGACGCAGACGGGTGGGCAGGCTACCGCTTCGAGCGGATGGTCGGGTCGGATCGAGTGTTGAGGTCATGGTTTCTCCCGGTCGGATCGGCGTCAGGACGGTGGAAGGTCACTGCCGCCGACAACGCTCGATGGCCAGCAGCGCCGGCAGCGCGACACTGCGTCGGGGGAGAAGGAGACGCGCACTCACGCGACACAGGATGCGCTCACGCACGAGGAGAGGCGAGAGTTGTCGTCACGCTGACCGCAACTCGCCTGCGTCCCAGCGGGGTCGGTCGGAGCCGGGGCCGGCAGGTGTGATCTTCGTCGTCATCGGGCCATCCGCCCGGGGCGGGTGTCGATCCGGGCCACACCGACGATTACCCTTGAGTACGCATGTGCGCCGAACCCGTGGGTGGGGGACTGACGAACTCGGTGCGGGTGTGGCGCGACAGCCCCGCGCCGAGACCGGTCGCACCGTGGGAGCGTGTTGACGCTTCGCCGCCGGCGCGACGGGTACGAGCTCGTTGTAGTGAAGGAGATTGTGGTGACGTACATCATCGCGGAGCCTTGCGTGGATGTCCTGGACAAGGCCTGCGTCGAGGAATGCCCGGTGGACTGCATTTACGAGGGTGCACGGATGCTCTACATCCAGCCCGACGAATGCGTCGACTGTGGTGCCTGCGAACCGGTGTGTCCGGTGGAAGCGATCTTCTACGAGGACGACGTCCCCGACGAGTGGGAACCCTATGTGAGTGCGAACGCCGACTTCTTCGACGAGCTGGGTTCGCCCGGCGGTGCCGCCAAGACAGGCAAGGTGGACTACGACGCACCGTTGATCAAGGCACTGCCGCCCATGGGTGAGGGCGAGGACTGACTTTGTCGGTCCGGCGCCGCCGTATCAGCACGCTCCTGCCCGATTTCCCCTGGGACACTCTCACCGAGGCCAAATCGGTGGCGGCCGCACACGTGGGCGGCATCGTCGACCTGTCCGTGGGCACGCCGATCGACGATGTCGATGCGGGTATCCGGGACGCGCTCTACGAGTCGTCGGCCTTTCCCGGTTACCCGACGACGGTGGGTACCGCAGAACTACGTGGTGCCGCCGCCGACGCGCTGTCGCGTCGCTACGGGGCCACCGGACTCGACGAGGATTCCATCCTGCCGGTGATCGGTACCAAGGAGGCGATCGCCGGTCTCGCGTCCACTCTCGGGGTCGGGGCCGGCGACACCGTGGTGATTCCCGAGGTCGCCTACCCCACGTACGAGGTGAGCGCGCTGCTGGCCGGGGCCACTCCGGTGCGCGCCGACTCAACCGTGCAACTCGGTCCGGTGCGCGGGCGCACCGCGCCCGCCCTGATGTTAGTCAACTCGCCGTCCAACCCGACCGGGCGCGTGCTCGGCGTCGACCATCTCCGCAAGGTCGTCGAGTGGGCGCGCGACCACGACACCGTGGTCGCATCCGACGAGTGCTATCTCGGCCTGGCCTGGGACACCGAGGCGGTCTCGATTCTCGATCCGCGGGTCACCGACGGTGATCACACGGGAGTGCTCGCCATTCATTCGCTCTCGAAGATCTCCAACCTCGCGTCCTATCGCGCGGGATTCTTCGCCGGCGATCGAGAGCTGATCTCGGAACTGCTTGCGGTGCGCAAGCACGCCGGGCTGATCGTGCCGTACCCGGTGCAGGCCGCGATGACCGCAGCCCTGCGCGACGACGTCCACGTCGACGCCCAGCGTGAGCGTTATCGGGCGCGTCGCATGCGGCTGCTCGACGCGGTGCGCGGTGCGGGGTTCCGGGTGGATCACTCCGAGGCCGGCCTGTACCTGTGGGCCACTCGCGGCGAGGGGTGCCGCGACACCGTGGCGTGGCTGGCGCAACGCGGGATTCTGGTGGCTCCGGGCGACTTCTACGGACCACGCGGCGCCGAGCATGTGCGTTTCGCGCTCACCGCCACCGACGAGCGCATCGACGCGGCAGCGCAGCGACTCGCCGACTGAACCGGTCGCCGCCGTCCCGCGTCACGACCCAAGAAAATTGCCGGTTGACGCGGCCATCGCGCGTCAACCGGCAACTTCCGGGATCTGATCAGTCGTTCTTGTGCAGCGCCGCGTTGAGCGCGATGCCGTCACCCTTCCACGGCCGCACCTCGATCGCCCCGGTCATGCTGTTGCGGCGGAACAGCAGATTCGACTGCCCGGAGAGTTCCCGTGCCTTCACCGCCGACCCATCGGGTCCGGTCACCTTGGTGCCGGCCGTGACATACAGGCCCGCCTCGATAACGCAGTCGTCGCCCAGCGCGATGCCGCATCCCGAGTTGGCGCCAAGCAGGCATCGCTTGCCGAGCGAGATGACCTCCTTGCCGCCGCCGGACAAGGTGCCCATGGTCGAGGCGCCGCCGCCGATGTCAGAGCCGTCGCCCACCACGACACCCGCCGACACGCGTCCCTCGATCATCGACGACCCGAGCGTCCCGGCGTTGTAGTTGACGAACCCCTCATGCATCACCGTGGTACCCGCCGCGAGATGAGCACCCAGCCGCACACGGTCGGCATCACCGATCCGCACCCCGCCCGGTGCGACGTAGTCGACCATGCGGGGGAACTTGTCGATGCTGTACACCGTCACGTGGCCGCGCGACCGCAGTCGGCCGCGCACCTTCTCGAATCCCTCCACCGGGCACGGTCCGTGATTGGTCCACACGACATTTGCCAGCAAGCCGAAGATGCCGTCGAGATTCGCCGCGTGCGGCTTCACCAGACGGTGCGAGATCAGGTGCAGGCGCAGGTACACGTCGTAGGCGTCGACGGGAGGTTCGCCGAGATCGGCGATGGTGGTCTGCACCGCCACGGTCTTCACGCCACGCACGGCGTCGGCACCCACCAGCGCGGTCAGCTCCGACGGCGTCTCGTCCCCGGAGAGGACCCTGGTGTCGGAGGTCGAGTGGGTACCGAGTTCGGGCTCGGGATACCAGACGTCGAGAACCACACCCGGGTCGTTCGAGCCACCGTTGGTGACGGTGGCGATACCGGTCGCGAAAGCACCAATCGTAGTCACGGGCGACGAGTCTACCGGCGCCACCGGACCGCCAACGTGTCAGTCCGCGACACGACGTGCACTACTCGGCCGTGCCGGTCAGGCCACCTCGTGCCGGTACTCGTCGAGGTAGTGCTGTTCCTCTGTCGGCGTCATATCGGGGACCAGTGCGCCGTGGTGCATCCGCCTGGTCATCACGGTGATCATCGCGATCCCGATGCTCAACACGACGATCGCCACTATTCCGGCGACCAGAGCGGCACCACCGTGACCCAAGGCCAGGGCGACGAGCGCGACCGGTGCGGCGATGAAGCCGAAGAGTGTGAGGACGAAACCCGCAACAGCGACGGGATGTTGTCCATTGGTTTCCGAATGAGCGGACATGTGATCATCTCCTCAGAGTCGACGATCCGCTACCTCCATTATCGGCGCGCGCGAGTGTGTCCGGAGAGGGACTTTCGTCCCGCGTGACAGGGCAGTTCCCCCCACGCAATACTGAAGCGGATGACTGCCGGAAGCGGGACACGGGTGACGCTTTGGCGTGCCGCCACCCCGCCCGGCGACGCGGTGATTCTGCCCGACGGCTGCATGGATGTGATCTGGACCGGCGACACGCTGCTCATCGCAGGCCCCGACACCGTCCCCAACGTGTTCTCCAGCGCGATCCGACGCGACATCGTGGGCCTACGATTCGCTCCCGGCCACGCGCCGGGTCTGCTGGGACATCCCGCGTCCCGATTCACAGATCTGCGGGTACCCGCCGCCGACATCTGGCCGACCACCCGGGTGCGGCGCTGGTCGGACATGCTGGCGGAGTCCGACGATCCCGCCGCGACGCTACGGACGCTCTGTGCCGGCTGCACTCACGATGGCGTTCCGCTCGCAATCGATGCCCTGGTCTCGATGCTCGGTCAGGGCATCCCCGTGGCCGACTGCGCCGAGGCATTGGGTGTCACACCACGCACCCTGCACCGAATGTCGTTGCAGTCCTTCGGATACGGCCCCAAGACCCTGGCGCGGGTACTGCGGATGCGTGCAGCGATGAGACTGATCGGCGGCCGTCCGCTCTCCGACGTCGCCGCGGACGCCGGATACGCCGACTATTCGCACATGCACCGGGAGTTCAGTGAGCTCGCCGGCGCGCCGCCGCCCGCATTCGCCGTGAGCGTGAAGCCGGCCGGGACACGTCAGCCCAGCGGGGCATAAAGGTCCACCGGGTTCCCGTCCGGATCGCTGATCACCGCGTACCGCTGACCCCACACGGCGTCGAAGGGTTCGCGCACCGAGCCGTATCCCTGCGACGCCAGGTCGTGATGCCAGGCGTCCACGGCAGCGGGACTGCCACACTCGAATGCCAGCGCCGCGCGGTGGCCACCGGACGGATCGGTCCAGTCCGGCATGAACGACTCCACCACGTCACGGGTGTCGAACATGATGCGCATGCCGGCCGCGGTGGTCTCGACATGTGGTGCCCCAGCGGCTTCCGCCTCGAATCGCAGGCCGAGGCGGGTGTAGAAGGCAACGGTCGCGCCCATGTCGGCGACGACGAACGACAGCGCGTTGAGAACAGGGTGCTCGGGGGTGGTCATGCCTGCCAAGCTACGGCGCCGGTACGGCGGTGTCTTGAATGTTTCGGACACAACGGTTCCCGGGGCGGTTCCCGCACCGCAGGCGCGGTGAGGTCGAGCCGGACATGGGTGACGATGTCATTCGACCGGTCGATCGGTCCTGGTCGCGGCCACGTCGATGTCCGTAATGTCGGGTCATGGCCGACAACCGGATGTCCGCGCGACGACCTCGCCGTCGTCTCCGCTGGATCGTCGGCGGGGGCGCTGTGATCATTGTGGCCGCCGCAATCGTCGCGGCCGCGGTGTTCAAGCCGTGGCTGATCTTCGTCCACACCCGGGTCGACGACGTCGTACCCGTGGCGGTGCCGTCGGCATCGGTGACTCCCGGCGGTGACACGCCCGCCGGACCCGTGGTGATC
The DNA here is from genome assembly GCF_053588575.1 of Gordonia sp. NPDC003429. NCBI lineage: Bacteria > Bacillati > Actinomycetota > Actinomycetes > Mycobacteriales > Gordoniaceae > Gordonia > Gordonia sp. NPDC003429. The sequence continues at coordinate 70,085 of NZ_JBSFQF010000004.1, read as the reverse complement.
TCACGCGGCGCACTGATCAGTCACGAGCACGATACGTCGGGCATGGTGTCGGTCATCGAAAAGCCGGACGGATCCAGGGTTCTCGCGATCGAAGATCTCGACACCACCACCGGGCCGGACGTTCACGTCTGGTTGTCGGCGGCCGAGGTGATCGAAGGCCTGCGCGGCTGGCGCACCGCGGCGAACGCGCCGCACGTCGACCTCGGTCAGATCAAGGGCAACCGCGGCAACCAGGTCTATGCGATTCCCGCCGACGTCGACCAATCGCGCTACCCCGCGGTGTTCCTGTGGTGCGAGCAATTCAGCGTGTCCTTCGGTGCGGCCGACATGCGGCCGGTGTGACCCTGCTGCCACCACCGGCCGCGGGCGCGGTTCGTCTCGCTGCCGAGAACCCACCATCGACATGCCGGGATGGTCGACCCGGAACCTGGGAGGCGTCGACCACTGAGTGCCCCGGGATAGATTGACGGTGTGAGCATCGCCGAGAAAGCCGTCCTCGACCTGCACGCCGATCCGGTCGACCTGACCGCGGCGCTGGTCGACATCGCGTCGGAATCACGCGACGAGGCGGCGATCGCGGACGCGGTCGAGGACGCGTTGCGCCGCCAGACCACCGGATTCGAGATTCTCCGCCACGGTAACCGGGTGTTGGCGCGCACCGATCGCGGCAAGCCGAGCCGGGTGATTCTCGCCGGCCATCTCGACACCGTGCCGGTGGCGGGCAATCTGCCGCACCGGCGCACCACCGACCCCGACGAGGGCGACGTGCTACATGGCTGCGGCACCGTCGACATGAAATCCGGCGACGCGGTGTTCGCGCACCTGGCGGCCACCCTCACCGAACCCGCGCACGATCTGACGCTGATCTTCTACGACTGCGAGGAGATCGCCGCGGAGTACAACGGCCTCGGTGTCATCGAACGGGAACTACCCGACTGGCTGGCGGGCGACGTCGCGATTCTCGGTGAACCGACCGCCGGGCAGATCGAGGCGGGTTGTCAGGGGACCCTGCGGGTGCGGCTCACCGCGTCCGGTACCCGAGCGCACTCGGCCCGATCATGGATGGGCGACAACGCAATTCACAAACTCGACACCGTTCTCGGCACGCTGCAGCGCTACTCGCCGCGCCGGGTCGACATCGACGGATGCGAGTACCGCGAGGGCTTGTCGGCGGTACGGATCGGCGGCGGGGTGGCGGGCAATGTGGTGCCCGATGCGGCGTGGGTCGACGTCAACTTCCGCTTCGCCCCAGACCGTAGCGTCGAGACCGCCCTCGACCATGTTCGCGAGGTGTTCGCGGGCGACCTCGACACCGGCCGGATCACCATGGAACTCACCGATTCGGCGCCCGGTGCACTGCCGGGCCTGCGCCACCCCGCCGCGGCCGCCCTCGTGGACGCCGCCGGCGGACGATTCCGGGCGAAGTACGGCTGGACGGACGTCTCGCGGTTCTCCGCACTCGGCATTCCCGCGGTCAACCTCGGTCCGGGTGACCCGAGCCTCGCCCACCGCGTCGACGAGCGGGTGCCCACCGCCCAGATCACCGAGGTCGCCGAACTGCTGCGCTCCTACCTGTCCTGATCGCCCCGTCCTGATCACCCTGTCCTGATCGCCCTGTCCTGGCAGCCCTGTCCTCACGCATCAGACCACACACGCAGATCGGACCCCGGCGATTCGCGCGTGCCGGGATTCGGGTGCGCCAGCTTGCTAGCGTGACCAGCATGTCGTCCGACCCGCCCGAATTCTTCGGCACGCCCCAGTCCGTGCACGCACCCACCGACGCCGAGACCAAGGATCGGCGGCTGCTCGAATGGGTCGATCCACGCGACAAGCAGTTGCGCACCGAACGCACCATGCGTGACTCGTGGCGGGTGCTGCGCATCCAATCGGAATTCGTCGCCGGGTTCGACGCGATGAGCGACGTGGCCGAGGCGGTCACCGTGTTCGGGTCGGCGCGTATCGCGCCCGATACACCCGAATACGACCTCGCGGTGGAACTCGGTAGGGCACTGGGGGAAGCGGGCTACGCGGTGATCACCGGCGGTGGTCCGGGGGTGATGGAGGCAGCCAATCGTGGTGCGGCACAGACTCCCTCGCGGTCCATCGGGCTCAACATCGAGCTTCCCTTCGAGCAGCACATCAATCCGTGGGTCGATCTCGGCATGAACTTCCGGTACTTCTTCGTCCGCAAGACGATGTTCGTGAAGTACGCGCAGGCCTTCGTCTGCCTGCCGGGAGGTTTCGGCACCCTCGACGAACTGTTCGAGGCGCTCACCCTGGTGCAGACGAAGAAGGTGGTGCGCTTTCCGATCGTGCTGATCGGGTGTGACCACTGGGGCGGCCTCGTCGACTGGATGCGTGACCGGCTCCTCGCCACCGGGATGGTCTCGGCCGGCGACCTGGATCTCCTCCATGTGGTGGACACGCCGCAGGAGGCCGTGCAGATAGTGGTGGAGTCGTCGCGGGTGCGCGATCGATGACCGCGATCTGTGTGTACTGCGCGTCGGGTCCGGTTGATCGATCGTTCCTCGACCTCGCCGCCGAACTGGGCACCGCCATCGGGTCCGGTGGCCACACGCTGGTGTCCGGCGGCGGCAACATCTCCATGATGGGCGCGGTCGCCGAGGCCACCAGGGCTGCGGGCGGGCGGACCGTCGGCATCATCCCGCGCGCGCTGATGGAACGCGAGGTGGCCGATCTCGGGGCCGACGAGTTGGTGGTCACCGAGACGATGCGGCAGCGCAAGCAGCTCATGGACGAGCGCGCCGACGCGTTCATCACCCTGCCCGGCGGAATCGGCACGCTCGAAGAGCTCTTCGAGACGTGGACGGCGGGCTACCTCGGCATGCACACCAAACCGGTGATCCTGCTCGACCCGATCGACTTCTACCTTCCACTGCTCACGTGGCTGCAGGGCCTGGTACCTGCGGGTTTCGTGGCTGCGAGATCCCTGGAGAGACTGCTGACCGCCGATTCGGTGGAGGGTGCCATCGCACTTGCTACTGGCCGGTAAGATGTGTTCCACGCAACTGTCATGGTGAGTGTGTTGCTCAGGGTGGAGGGAAAATTCGATGTCAGGTGGCGCACCGAAAGTCGTCGGTATCTCAGACCTCGTCAAGGGCGTGGTCAAGATGGCGCCCGACGCGTACGGGATGGTCAAGCATGCCCCCGGACTGATCCGGCGCCCACCGGACGCCAAGCGCACCATCGGTTCGATCTTCGAGAAGCGCGCCGCCGACCACCCCGAACGTCCGTTCATCCGGTTCGAGGGCAAGACCACCACCTACGGCGAGGCCAACCGCACCGTCAACCGCTACGCGGCGGCGCTCACCGACAACGGTGTGGGCAAGGGTGATGTGGTGGCGCTGGTGTCACGCAACTGCCCCACCGACCTGATGCTGATGCTGGCCACCGTGAAACTCGGCGCGATCGCCGGGATGATCAACTACAACCAACGCGGCAATGTGCTCGAACACAGCCTCAAGCTGCTCGGCGCCCGCGTGCTGGTGCACGATCCCGAATCGGCGGAGGCGCTCGACTCGATCGATTCCGCGGCACTGCCCGAGCGGGTCTTCGACTTCGCCGCCTTCGACAAGGAAGCCGACGGCAAGCCCGAGACGAACCCCTCGATCACCGCGACCCTGCCGGCATCCACCGAGGCGTTCTATATCTTCACCTCCGGCACCACCGGGTTGCCCAAGGCCAGCGTCATGAGTCACAACCGTTGGCTTGCAAGCCTTTCCGGTATCGGCGGGCTTGCGGTGCGGCTCAAGCACAACGACACCATGTACGTGCCGCTGCCGCTGTACCACAACAACGCGCTGTCGGTGTCGCTGTCGTCGGTCCTCGCCGCGGGCGCCTGCTTCGCCATCGGCAAGCAGTTCTCCGCGTCGAAGTTCTGGGACGAGGTGATCCTCAACCGGGCGACCGCCTTCTGCTACATCGGTGAACTGTGCCGGTACCTGCTCGCGCAGCCGGAGAAGCCCACCGACCGTCAGCACTCGGTGCGCTTGGCCGTGGGCAACGGGATGCGCCCCGACATCTGGGACGAATTCCAGGAACGTTTCGGGATCGACCGGATCGTGGAGTTCTACGGGGCCAGCGAACTCAACCTCGTCTTCGTCAACGCCTTCAGCGCCGAACGCACCGCCGGATTCTGTCCGCTGCCCTACGCCATCGTCGAATACGACGAGGACGGCGAACCCAAACGCAACGACAAGGGCCGACTGACCAAGGTCAAGCGCGGAGGGGTGGGCCTGCTGGTCTCGGGCATCAACGACAGGGTGCCGATCGACGGTTACACCGATTCGGCCGAGACCGAGAAGAAGATCATCCGCAACGCCTTCAAGGACGGTGACGAATGGTTCAACTCCGGGGATCTGGTGCGCGACCAGGGCTTCTCGCACATCGCCTTCGTCGACCGTCTCGGCGACACCTTCCGGTGGAAGGGTGAGAACGTCGCCACCTCGGAGGTGGAGGCCGGACTCGACGGCTTCGACTCCGTCACCCAGTCGGTGGTCTACGGGGTGGAGGTGCCCCGCACCGACGGCCGGGCCGGGATGGGTGCGGTCACGCTGCACGACGGCGAGAAACTCGACGGCAAGGCGCTGGCCGATCACCTTTACGAGGTGATGCCGACCTACGCGATCCCGCTGTTCATCCGCGTCGTCGATCAGTTGGAGGCGACCTCGACGTTCAAGAACCTCAAGACCGAACTCCGCAAGCAGGGCTACAGCGATGTAGATGACGATGCGTTGTACGTGCTGCGGGGACGAGAGGAGGGTTACGTCGAGTTCTACGACGACTATGCCGAGGACGTCGCCAAGGCGCGGGTGCCCAAGAACTGAATCCCCGTCGCTGCACGCAGTGCACGGCGATCGTTAGGCTGGCCCGCATGAACGCGACGTTGTGCGGCCGCCCGGTCGCGGCCGATCGTGCGCTGGTCATGGCCATCGTCAATCGCACCCCGGACTCGTTCTACGACCGTGGCGCCGCGTTCACCGACGAGGCCGCGCAGACACGGGTGGTGCAGGTCGTCGCCGAGGGCGCCGACATCGTCGACATCGGCGGAGTGAAGGCCGGTCCCGGCCGGGAAGTCGATGCGGCCACCGAGATCGCCCGGGTGATCCCCATGATCGGCTGGATACGCGACACGTTTCCCGACCTGCTGATCAGCGTCGACACGTGGCGCGCGGAGGTTGCCGACGAGGCATGCGCCGCCGGGGCCGACCTCATCAACGACACGTGGGCCGGAACCGACCCCGACCTGGTGAAGGTCGCGGCCGTGCGCGGAGCGGGCATCGTGTGCTCGCACACCGGCGGCGCGGTGGTGCGCACTCGTCCGCATCGAGTGGCCTACGGCGATCACGTCGACGACGTGGTGCGCGATGTCATCGAGTCGGTGACCTCCGCGGCTCGGGCGGCAGAGGCCGCTGGAGTGCGCCGTGATGCGATCGTTATTGATCCGACGCACGATTTTGGTAAGAACACCCATCACGGTTTGGCTCTGTTACGCCACGTAAAAGATCTTGTTAATACCGGCTGGCCTGTGTTGATGGCGCTCAGCAACAAGGACTTCGTGGGGGAGACTCTGGGTGTGGGCCTCGACGAACGAGTAGAGGGGACACTGGCCGCGACAGCGCTGAGCGCCGAACATGGTGCGAGGATCTTCCGCGTCCACGAAGTCGCCGCCACCCGTCGTGTGGTCGACATGGTCGCTGCCATAGCGGGAACACGACCTCCCGCCCGAACAGTCAGGGGACTCGCATGACCGATCAGGCACGTCGAACCCATCCGCGCCACAGGGCGACCGCAGCCAACAACCGGGACAGGACCGCCATGTGGCCCGCACCCGCCGACTCGCTCGGTGAGGATCGCGAATGGTCGCAGACCCACACGTGGGAACAACCGGACTGGACCATCGACGAACTCGTCGCAGCCAAGGACGGGCGGACCGTGTCGGTGGTCCTGCCCGCGCTGAACGAAGAGGAGACCGTCGCCGACGTCATCGCCACGATCCGCCCGCTGCTGGGCACGCTGGTCGACGAACTCATCGTTCTCGACTCGGGCTCCACCGACGCCACCGCCGAGCGCGCGCTGGCCGCCGGTGCGCAGGTGATCTCGCGTGAGGAGGCGGTACCCGAACTCGAGCCGGTGAAGGGGAAGGGCGAGGTGCTGTGGCGCTCGATCGCCGCAGTGACCGGCGACATCATCGCGTTCGTCGACTCCGACCTCATCGACCCCGACCCGATGTTCGTGCCGAAGATGCTGGGTCCGCTGTTGATCAACCCCGAGATCCACCTCGTCAAGGGCTACTACCGGCGCCCGCTGCGCACCGGTGGCACCCAGGACGCCAACGGCGGAGGACGCGTCACCGAACTCGTCGCGCGGCCGCTGCTCGCGTCGCAGAAGCCGGAACTCACCGCAGTCCTGCAGCCGCTCGGCGGCGAGTACGCCGGTACCCGTGAATTGCTCTCCGCGGTTCCGTTCGCACCCGGTTACGGCGTCGAGATCGGCCTGCTCATCGACACCTACGACCGCTACGGCCTCAACGGGATCGGACAGGTGAACCTCGGCGTCCGCACCCACCGCAATCGTCCGCTCATCGAACTCGGCGTGATGAGTCGGCAGATCGTGGGAACGCTCATGCGCCGGTGCGGGATCGAGGATTCCGGAACCGGGCTCACCCAGTTCACCGCGGAGCCCGACGGTACTTTCACCCCGCACACCACCGAGGTGTACCTCGAGGACCGGCCGCCGATGAACACCCTCCGCGTCATCGAATCCGACGACGCGGAGATGGCCAGCTAGACCTACCGCCGCCGACCGGATCGAGCCGCCACGGCCCGATCCGGTCGGCGTGACGTCCGCATACACTCGTCTCATGCAGACGTTGTTGCTCTACCTGCTGATCATGGCCGTCGTGGTGGTGGCGGTGTTCGCTGCCGCGTGGTTCGTGTTCGGCCGCGGCGAAGATCTGCCTCCCCTCGACAAGGACACCACCCTCACGCGTCTGCCGGCCGCGGGGATCAGCGGCCGCGACGTCCGCGAGCTGATGTTCGCCCAAACACTGCGCGGGTACCGGCAGAGTGAGGTCGACTGGGTTCTCGACCGGCTCGCCACCGAGATCGACGATTTGCGCACGCTCGTTCACAACCTTCAGGAGAGGGCCGACGCGGACGCCCGTGATTGACACACCGCCCGGGTGGGCGGGCCGGTTGGGGTGAACACGTATCATTGTCATGGCGGCACGCCCGTTGTCACGCCCGGCGTCGGCTGGTGAAGATCAGCATGGGCCGGTGAGGAACAGTCTGAAGGGAGTTCGCGCATGGCGGCAATGAAGCCACGAACTGGGGATGGCCCCCTCGAAGCGGCCAAGGAAGGGCGTGGAATCGTTGTCCGCATTCCGATCGAAGGTGGCGGACGCCTCGTGGTGGAACTGACCGCCGACGAGGCCAGCGCACTGGGTGAGGAACTGCGCGGAGTCACCAGCTGACCTCGATCGCCGCTCTCGGCGATCTGCTCGACATTCTGCGTTGCCCGATCTGCGGTGCGCCGGTCTCCCTGGAGAAATCAGCGCTGCGCTGTGGTGGCGGGCACTCATTCGACATCGCTCGTCAGGGGTACGTGTCGCTGCTCGACGGGCGGCCGATGTCGATGCGTTCTGATACCGCCGACATGGTCGCCGCCCGTGTCCGCGTGCACCGGGCGGGGGTTCTCGACGGCGTCGTGGCGGGCGTCGGCGAGATCGGCGCGGACTGGCGGCAGGCGTCGAGTGGCCGCCCGATCGTCGTGGATCTCGGCTCCGGCCCTGGCCATTATCTTCATGCCGCTCTCGCGCACGCGCCCGCGGACGCGCGCGGACTGGGCATCGACCTCTCCAAGTACTGCGCGCGCACCCTCGCGCGCACCGTCGACCGGGCGGCGGCAGTGGTTGCCGACGTCTGGCGGAGGCTGCCACTGGCCGACGGGGTCGCCACTGCGCTTTCGAGGTGATCGACCACAGGGAGATCGTGTACCGCCACGATTGCGATGCGCAGGTGATCGGCGACCTTGTCGGCATGGGGCCGTCCGCGTTTCACCGAACCACACGCGAGATCGCTGATGCCGCAGCGGCATTGACCAACGGTGGTACTACAGCGCTACCGGTCACCGTCGCCGTGACCGCCACTGTGTGTCGACCCGCTCAGCGCATCGACGCCTCGTAGACCGCGACCGTCTGCTCGGCGATGCTCGACCAGGAGAACTCGGCCTGTGCGCGTTCGCGCCCCGCAGCGCCCATCGCCGCAGCGCCCGCCGGATCCCCGACGACCGCGTTGACCGACTCGGCCAGGCCGCGTTCGAACGACGCCGGGTCGGCCGGGTTGTAGGGCACCAGACGTCCGGTGACGCCGTCACGCACCACCTCCGGGATGCCACCCACTTCCGACGCAACCACCGCGGTGGCGCAGGCCATCGCCTCGAGGTTGACGATGCCCAACGGTTCGTACACCGACGGGCACACGAAAACTGTTGCCGCACTCAGTATTTCCCTGATGCGGGGGAGTGGTAGCATTTCCCGCACCCAGAACACACCGGCACGCGTCGCCGACAGTTGCGCCACGGCCGCCTCGATCTCGGCGCCGATCTCCGGTGTGTCGGGGGCGCCCGCGCACAACACCAACTGCACATCCGGATCGAAATGATGCGCGGCGGCCACCAGGTGCGCAACGCCCTTCTGGCGAGTGATCCGCCCGACAAAGGCCGCGATCGGCCGATCCGGGTCCACGCCGAGACGAACGAGTGCCGAGTCCGGGCCGAACGGCTCGTCCACCGGGAACCACGCGGTGGTGTCGATGCCGTTGCGCACCACGTGCACCCGGTCGGGATCGAGTCGCGGATAGGTGTCGCACACGTCGGTGCGCATACCCGAACTGACCGCGATCACGGCGTTGGCGTTTTCCACGGCATTACGCTCGGCCCAGCTCGACACCCGGTACCCGCCACCGAGTTGCTCGGCCTTCCACGGGCGCATCGGTTCGAGCGAATGCGCGGTGAGTACGTGCGGAATGCCATACAGTTCGGCGGCCAGATGGCCGGCGAGGCCGGTGTACCAGGTGTGCGAGTGTGCGACGTCGGCACCGGCGGCGCCGTGGGTCATCCGTAGATCCGTCGAGAGCATCGCCAACGCGGTATTGGCGTCGGCGAGAGCGGGATCGGGTGCGTAGACGAATGCCGTGTCGCGCGGCGCGCCCATGCAGTGGACGTCGACGCTCACGAGATCACGGAGATGCCGGACGAGTTCGGTGACATGGACTCCGGCGCCGCCGTAGACCTCAGGTGGATACTCCCGCGTCATCATCGCCACCTTCATGGCACACGACGCTAGCGGTACGGCGGTCACTTCGCCATCGCAGCGTGCGATCTCGATACGGAACCCACGCAACTATGGCGTTTCGTACTGCTTTTCGTCTGGCCCCGGCCTGGGATGACGGTTAAGTTGGAAGTGTGAGATCGCAGCCGCATGTGCTCGGAATCGTCCTCGCCGGCGGCGAGGGAAAACGCCTCTACCCGTTGACGATGGACCGCGCCAAACCCGCGGTTCCGTTCGGGGGTGCCTACCGACTGATCGACTTCGTGCTGTCCAACCTCGTCAATGCGGGCTACGAACGAATCTGTGTGCTCACGCAATACAAGTCGCATTCACTTGATCGCCATATCTCGCAGACCTGGTGGTCATCGGGGTTTCACGGTGAATACATCACACCGGTGCCCGCACAGCAGCGACTTGGCCCGCGTTGGTACACCGGCAGTGCCGACGCCATCTTCCAGTCGATGAATCTGATCTTCGACGAGAAGCCCGACTACATCGTCGTGTTCGGTGCCGACCACGTGTATCGGATGGATCCCTCACAGATGGTGGAGGCACACATCGCCTCCGGTGCCGACGTGACGGTGGCCGGTATCCGGGTGCCTCGCGCCGAGGCGTCCGCCTTCGGTGTGATCGATTCCGACGACGACGGTCTCATCACCCGCTTCCTCGAGAAGCCCAGTGATCCGCCCGGAACCCCCGACGATCCCGATGCGGCGTTCGCATCGATGGGCAACTACGTGTTCACCACCGACGCACTGGTCGATGCGATCCGCGCCGACGCCGCCGACCCGGACTCCGACCACGACATGGGCGGCGACATCATCCCCGCCTTTGTGGGGCGAGGCACCGCATACGTCTACGACTTCAAGGACAACGAGGTGCCGGGGGCGACCGAACGAGACAAGGGATACTGGCGTGACGTCGGTACGCTCGACGCCTTCTACGACGCCCACATGGACCTGGTGTCGGTGCATCCGGTGTTCAACCTCTACAACCTGCGGTGGCCGATTCGCGGCGAATCACTGAACCTTCCGCCGGCGAAGTTCGTCCAAGGCGGTCACGCGTCGGACTCCGTGGTGGGTGCCGGGTGCATCATCTCGGGCGCCACGGTGACCAACTCGGTGTTGTCGTCGAATGTGGTGATCGAGAACGGTGCCGTGGTGGAGGGCAGTGTGTTGATGCCCGGTGTGCGTATCGGCAAGGGCGCGGTGGTGCGGCACGCGATCCTCGACAAGAACGTGGTGGTCTCCGACGGCGGGCAGGTCGGTGTCGACGTGGAGTCCGATCGTGACCGGTTCGCGGTGAGCGCGGGTGGGGTGGTCACCGTGGGGAAGGGAATCCAGGTCTGAGCGACCGGATCAGTCGTGTCCCGTGGGAGCCGGCAGGCTCCGTAACAGCCGTAGTGCGTCGTTGATGAGCGGTGTCACCGTGATCCGATCGGTGTCCGCGGGCAGGCCGTCGACCGGCCACCACTGCAGATCCGTCGACTCGTCGCTGCACACGATCGCGGGTAGCGCGGTGTCGGTGTCGGAAAGTGGTGCGACAGCGGCGAATTGGACGTCGAGATGTCGCGTGGGCACACCGAGTGAGCAGGTGATCGGATGGGTGTGCAGCCGTGCGAGGCCGCCGGTCAGCTCGATGCCGGGATTACCTGATTCCTCCCTCGCCTCCCGGAGTGCGGCGGCGGCGATCGTGTGGTCCTCCGGCTCGCAGTGACCACCGAGCTGCACCCATTTGCCGATGCGGGGGTGCAAGGTCAGCAACACGTGGGTCAGCGAAGGAGTGAAGACCATGGCCGACGCCGTCACGTGACCGGGCACCGACCGGCGAAGGCAGGCATCGGGGGCGGCTGCGAGAAAGGCCAAGTAGGTGTGCCGCAACGAATCCTGTTCGGGGCTCGGCGCGACCCAGGAGGTGAGCAGCTCCACCGTCGAGGAATGCAGCGACGCAGCGGTCATCGTTGCACCAGCCATTGATCCGTCGGCGCCGGATCACGCACCGTGAGTTCGTGGGCCGGGTGGCCGATGGCGACCGCGCCCAACGGTTCCCAGCGGGGATCGACGTCGAGAACACGAGTCACCGTCGCGGGCGCGAAAATGGTCGAGCCCACCCAGCAACTGCCCAGTCCCCGAACCGAGAGCGCGACGAGGAGACTGGCGACCGCGCCGCCGGCGGCAACGGTGAACATCGTGTGCTCGGCCGCCGCGCGGCGAGCGTCGGGGTAGGTGTGGGCACCGTCCGGGGTGAGGAACGGAATCACGAGTTCGGTTGCCTCATACAGGATGGTGCCCCGTCGAAGCCGCTTCTCGATGGACTCGGCGGACTTGTCGTCGGCTTCCAGATCGGCCCGCCAGTCCGCCGCCATCGCGTCCAGCAATTCCCGGCGCCGTCGGCGATCGCGGACCCAGACCAGTCGCACCGGGTGCGTGTGATGGGGAGCCGGTGCCGTGAGAGCGTCGGCGCATGCGTCGCGCAGATCCTGCGGATCGACCGGTGCGTCGGTGAACGATCGCACCGACCGACGGGTGCGGATGGCCTCACGGCGACCTTGGACGATCGCCTCCTCGGTACCGAGGCGAAACAGATCGTCCTCGGTGGGGCGGACCAGATCGGCCGCGGCGGACCCGTCGTCCACCACGCCGTATCCGCGGATCACCGCCACCGGGATTCCGTCCAGCTTCCCCTTGACCAGATCGGCGGCCGCGGCCATCTCGTCGGCCACGGCGATGTCGGTGACCAGCAACGGATTGCCGTGGCCGTCCACTGCGCCCTCGTACGGGTGGGTTACCGCGATCCCGGCGGCGCCGATCGCCACGTCGGTCTGTCCGGTCCGCCAGGCGCGGCCCATGGTGTCGGTGACGATCACCGCCACCGTCGGCCCGCCCGCAGCGGCGATCGCCTGACGCAGCGATCGGGCGCTGGCGTCGGGGTCGACGGGCAGCAGCGCGATCCGGTCGGTGGGGACGTTGGAGCCGTCGACGCCCGCCGCTGCCTGCACCAGCCCGTTGCGGTTCTCGGTGATCAGGGTGCGGTTGCGCCGGGCCAGCACGCGCACCGACTCCTCGTCGATGAGCCGGCGTCGCAAGGCATCTCGCTTGTCGGGATCGGTCGGTGCGGTGACCATCCGCCCCTCGGTCTTGGAGAACACCTTGCTGGTGACCACCAGGATGTCGCCGTCGTGCAACCACGGTGCGTGGCCGAGGATCTCGGCTGCGAGATCGGAGTCGGTGGTGAACTCGGGCAGTCCGGTGACCGGCAGGATCTCGATCGCGCCATGTGCCCGGTGGTCGACGATGCTCACCATTGTCCGCCGGCCGCGTGTTCGGGCGTCGCAACGCCGACGAGCGCGCACGCGGCACGGACCATCCGTGCCGTCGCCGACGCGTCGGTCATCAGCAAGGGGGCCGAACCCACCGTTATCCCGTTCACGTGCGCCTGATCACCGTCGGCCACGAGCCAGCCGTCGAGGATGCCGTTGCCGCTGCGCGCCCCGTAGTGCTCTGCGATCGCAGCCGCCGACGTCTGCACCCCGATCACCGCGAGACACTCGTCGGCCATTCCGCGTAGCGGCCGGTTGTCGATGACCGGGGAGATCCCCACCACCGGCGCCGACGTGGACCGCAGGGCCGCACGCATACCCGGCACACTGACGATCGCGCCGATGCTCACCACCGGGTTGCTCGGCGCGAGCAACACGATGTCGGCCTCGGCGATCGCGTCGGACACCCCCGGAGCGGTCTGCGTCTCATCCGAACCGACTTGTGCGAAACCGAAAGTGGGGATCTGGGCGCGGTAGCGCACCCACCACTCCTGGAAGTGGATCGCGACCCGTTCGTCCTCGGCGCCGTCGGGTTTGGCCACCACGACGTGCGTCTCATGCCTCTCGTCGGTGGCGGGCAGCAGCCGTACGCCCGGTTGCCAGCGCCGGCACAGCGCCGCGGTGACGTCCGAGAGGCGATAGCCCGCGTCGAGCATCTGCGTGCGGATGAGGTGCGTGGCCAGGTCGCGGTCACCGAGACCGAACCAGTCGGGATCGGCGCCGTAGGCGGCGAGTTCTTCTTTGGCGTGCCAGCTCTCCGCGCGGCGTCCCCAGCCGCGTTCGGGGTCGATACCACCGCCGAGGGTGTACATGCAGGTGTCGAGATCGGGGCAGATGCGTACCCCGTGCATCCAGGCGTCGTCACCGACGTTGACGATCGCGGTGACCTCGTGTGCACTCGCGGGCGAATCCGACGGCGCCCCCTCGTCGGCTGCCTCGACGGCAGGAAACGGTGTCGGGCCGAGTAGTTCGCGGACACCGGTCAGAAATCGTGCGCCGCCGACACCGCCGACGAGTACCGTCACCTTCACCCGACCAACTGTAGTGACTGGTTCCCGAGCCCCTACCACGGACCACGATCCGACCCCGGGCGATCGGGTCAGAATGTGAGAATCCACCCCCCGGCGAACACGCATCGTGTCTTACCGGAGCTCCGGCGTCGGTCGATGGTATTAAGGAATCTTTCGATTCAACTTGACCAGACCCGCGGTGTGCGTGTGTAATCACATCAGTGTCATTCTGGGTTCGAGATCGAGAAGCACTGGCCCGCAAGGGCTTCGATCAATTGTTCGAATCCGGACGGATTGTTCGGACACCATCGGGGTGACCGTCGCGCCGGGCACTTGGTGAAGATCGAGAATGTACGGGTATGAGTGGCAGGCGGCAGTGGCGTCGCGATGCACGATGACAGAACGAGAAACGACTTCCCAGGCAGGAGGCGCCGACGATGGCTTTTGACAATGCGATCGGCAATCCCCTTGAACCACAAGACAGTTCCGCATTTGATCCCGAGGATGGTTTGGACTCGATGTTCAGAACCCTTGGGCCGGTTGACGAGTCGCTGATCGGCGGCACCGGAACCATGGACGAGGCCACTGGAGCCCGTCGGCACCTTTCCCTGGTGCCCAACGAATTCGACGATCTCTTCGAAGCGGTCGAGGATCAGTGGCAGGACCGGGCGCTGTGTGCGCAGACCGATCCGGAGGCGTTCTTCCCCGAGAAGGGCGGTTCCACCCGCGAGGCCAAGCGCATCTGTCAGGGGTGTGAGGTGAAGGCCGAATGCCTCGAGTACGCGCTGCACAACGACGAGCGGTTCGGCATCTGGGGCGGGCTCTCCGAGCGTGAGCGTCGCCGCCTCAAGCGCGGGATCATCTGACCCGAACTCGTTGCCCGCGAGGATGCGAGGGTAGGAGTCACTCCGGCCCGCGGTCGACGGTGTCCTCGTCGATGCCGAGGTGGGTGGCCACCTGTTGCACCAGCACCTCGTGGACCAGATCGAGAAGATCGGCGCCGCGTTTGGCCCGGCTCTCCAGCGGGCGCCGGAAGAGAATGATCTGAGCCCGCGTGGGCTGGCCCGCGACATCGATCCCGGCCGGCATCAGGCGCGCCAACGGCACCGCCCCGTCGGCGGTCACCTCTTCGGGCCACTGCACCGTCTCCGGATCCCGCGGCAGCAAACGGGGAATCTCGTCCACCGCAATATCGAGTCCGGCCAACTGCTCGTGCCAGCGGCCGTCGATCTCTGCGAATGCCTCCAGGACGACGGCGTCGAAGTCGTCGGATCTGCTCTGCCAGGCCGGCACACCTTGCGGGAGCAGGGGCGCGCGGAGTCCACGGCCCCGGCGGTCCCGGCGCGTACGACGCGAGACGGCCGTGGTCGGTGACGGATTGCGATCCCGCGCCTGCCGCCGCCGATCGATACGCATGGCGCGAGTGTAGTGGCCGCCGCGCCGTCATGTCCGCAAGGCCCGCCCGCAGGCCCCCGTCCGGTGTCGGCGGCAGGCGCGTGTCGCCACCCGTGATCGCCGACACGCCGGGATAACCTCGTGGGCGTGAAGCTTCCCCGACAGTGCTGCCGACCGGGCTGCTCCCGGGCGGCGGTGGCGACCCTGACCTTCGTGTACGCCGAGTCCACGGCGGTCATCGGGCCGCTGGCGACGTCGGATGAACCGCATTCGTGGGATCTGTGCGGCGATCATGCGGCGCGGATCACCGTTCCGCGGGGCTGGCAGATGCTGCGCAGCGAGCGGGGTTTCTCGGCGCCGGTCGCCGAGGACTACGAACTCACCGCGCTCGCTGAAGCGGTTCGCGAGGTCGGGGCCGCCGGTGGCGGCGCTGCCCGTGGTGGCCGGCCGTTCCGCAACTCTGCGGGTCGTCCCGGGGTCGGGTTCGCCGACGGCGGCGGAGCCGGAGCCGACCAGGACCTGTTCGACGAGGTGCAGTCGGGCCGACACCGCTCGACCGGACCCGTGCTCGATTCGCCCCCGGCCGACGGCGGCCGTTCGGGAGGCGGACCGCATCGTTCCGGTGCGGTCAAGCCGCGTCCGGGGCGTCGTGGGCATCTCCGGGTCTTGCCCGACCCCATCGACTGAGACGGGGAGCGTCGTGCATCGCTAGGCTGAGTGTCATGCGAACCGGTGCTCCCGACCTCGACGACGTCGACGATCTGATCGCGGCCGACGTCGACGGACTGCTCCCGGTGGCGGCGCTCGGTGGCGCGCAGGTACGCGCGGTGGCCGAGGCACTCCGGGAGGGCGTGTTCGAGCCACTCGACGCGCTGCGGCCGCGCAGTGTGGTGGTGGTGTGCGCGGCCACCGGTACAGCACGGGCGGCGAGCGCATGCGTGTCGGCGCTGTTGGCCGGGCGTCTGGACGTCCCGATTGTCTCCTCTCCGTCGTTACCCGGATGGATCGGTCCGCTCGACGTCGTCGTGGTGGTCGGCGACGACGCCGGTGACATGGTTCTCGCGGACGCCGCGGCGCGCGCGTCCCGGCGCCGCGCCGAAGTGGTCGTCGTCGCCCCGATCGAGGGTCCACTGCGGGATGCGCTGTCCGGAAATGGAATCGACGCCTCGCCCCGGGTGCATGTCGACCGGCGCTTCGCCTTCGCCGGCAACGTCGCGGCGCTGTTCGCGGTGTTCGCGTCGCTGACCGGGGTGCGGTTCACCGGTGCCATGCCGCGTCTGGACGACGTGGCCGATGCCCTCGACGCGGAGGCGGCCGCAAACCACTCCTCCCGCGAGACGTTTCACAATCAGGCGAAGTTGCTGGCCGCACGAATCGGTGAACGCCCGACGGTGTGGACCGGCGACGGTCCCGCCGCCACCGTGATCGCATCCCACAATGCCGCAACACTGCTCTCGGTTTCTGGAATCGTCTGCGGCACAAGCGATCTCGCCACGGTTGCGCAGACGTCCAGGCAAATCTGGGCGAATCGTCGACCCGAGGTCGATCCCATCTTCTTCGACCCCGACATCGATGGTCCTGCGGCCGATCCGCCGCCCCGGGTGTTCGTGGCCACCACCGCCGCCCGGGAGTGGTACACGCGCCAGGTGGCGGCGGGAATGCCGGACGCGGACGTGGTGGTGGGTGAGCAGGCCTCGCCCGCAACTCCTGCCGGTGGCCCGGCAGGATCCGACGATCTCGGCGACGCACCTACCGACCTGGCGTCGCTGCTCGTCGTGGCCGAGCGGGTGGAGATGGCGGCGGTCTATCTGGCATTGACCGCGGGCGGGGTTCGATGAAGGTACTCGAGGGTGTGGTGCGGCCCTATGCGTGGGGTTCGCGGACCGCGATCGCGTCGTTGCGCGGGATGCCGGTCCCGTCGCCACACCCGGAGGCCGAGTTGTGGTTCGGCGCGCACCCGCAGGGTCCGGCACATGTGCTCGACGCGCAGAACCGGCCGGTCTCGGATCTGCTCACCGTGATCGACTCCGACCCCGTCTTCGCATTGGGCGCCGGGTGCACCGCGGAGTTCGGCAAGCGGCTGCCGTTTCTGCTGAAGTATCTCTCCGCCGAGGAGCCCCTGTCGTTGCAGGCACATCCGAGCGCCGCCCAGGCACGCGAGGGGTTCGACCGCGAGAATGCGCAGGGCGTTCCCCTCGACGCGTCGGACCGCAATTACAAGGACCCCTGGCACAAACCCGAACTGATCGTCGCGGTGACCGACTTCGACGCGCTGGCAGGTTTCCGGGACCCGGGGCGGACCATCGAACTGCTGCGCGCACTGCAGATCAGCGAGCTCGACCCCTTCCTCGGGATGCTGGCCGGGCAGCCCGACCGCGAAGGCCTGCGTGCCCTGTTCACCACGTGGCTGACGCTGCCCGAGGCCTCGATCCGGGCGCTGGTCCCGGCCGTACTCGCGGCGGCGGTCGGTGCGCTCGAGGCCGGTGGCACCCCCTTCGTGAAGGAACTGCGGACGGTCCTCGAACTCGGCGAGATGTATCCCAACGATCCGGGCGTACTCGCGTCCCTGCTGCTCAACCGGGTGTCGCTGAGTCCGGGGCAGGGCCTGTACCTGCCGGCGGGTAATCTGCACGCCTATCTGCGGGGTACGGGCGTGGAGATCATGGCGAACTCCGACAACGTGCTGCGCGGCGGTTTGACCCCCAAGCACATCGACGTGCCCGAGTTGCTCAAGGTCCTCGACTTCACGCCCGTCGCGGAGGACGAGCTACAACCCCGCATCCGGATGGTCGGCGCCGAGCGGGTCTACCTGACGCCGTTCGGCGAATTCCGGCTCTCCAGTGTGGAACTCGACGGCACGGGCATGCTTCATGCGTCCTCGATCTGCTTCGACATGCCGGGACCGCAAATCCTGATGGTGTTGTCCGGCTCGGTCGAGGTCCGACCCGGCACCGGCGATTCGCTCACCGTTCCGCAGGGCCGTGCGGTCTGGCTTGCCGACGGTGATCCCGATGTGGTGGTGCGCGCGGCCGCTAGCCGCGCGGTGTTCTTCCGGGCCCTGGTGCCGCTGGCGGGAACGGCCTAGGCGGGACGGATCGTGCCGTCGGTCCGGACCCGATCAGGGTCCATTCCTCGTCGGTGGCGACCATGGTCACGCGGAACCGGTCGTCCGGGGTCGTGACCGTGATGTCTTGGGGGGAACGCGGATCCTGCATCAACACGATCGTCGCCGAGGCGACCTCCGGCGCGTCGGTCTGCGTGAGGAAGAGCCGGGTGGTGCCCGCCGGCGCTGGGTGTGGGGCCACCCCGTCGTACACCTCCACCCCGAAGTGACCTGCGGCACCGGGATGACGCTGGTGGACCGAGAATTGCCGCGGGTCGCCGACGGATTCCGCCAGTCGTGCCCACCGATCGGGCCGGGTGGTGTGCACCACGACGGCCGCGCCCGTCGCGACGATACGCGCGGTCAGCAGTGTGGCCAGACGATGTCCACCGATCACCGCGACGTCGGCAACATCGGGACCGTACAGCGGGATCGCCACGGCCCGGCCGAGGTGATCGGCGCCGACGAGTTGTCCGCAGCCCGCGGCCGGCAGCGCGATGGCTGCGAGCAGGTCGTATGCGGCGCCCCCCGAGGTGGCGGGCAGGTGCCGGAACAACCGTGCGGAGGCGGCCGTGGGGATGGTGGCGGTCAGGGCGTCGAACTGACGCCCGTCGACCGGCCACGCGCCCCGCGGCCACGCGGTGATCGCGCGGCCGGCATCGGGCAGTTCGGCGACACGTAGGAGTGCGCTGACCCGTAGGCGTCCGTCGGGGCCGTTGGCCAGGCGCAGCGCCGTCGTGGTCGACAGCGCCTGGTTCACCCAGGCGGTGGACAGCACCCGGCCCAGGTCGGCGGGCTCGATGGCGGCGGTGCGAATCCGGACTCGGCCCGCATGCACCCCCTGCCACTCCTCGGACGTGCTCTCCAGTGCCGCCCCTTCGGTCAACTGCGTTGTGACAGAGGTGATTTCAGCGGCATTGAGGGGTACGGCCTGCAGTCCGGTCTCGGTGAGCCGCCGGGCCACACGCCGGGTGGTGATGGTGGCCGTGCGCAGTGCGCCGGTTGCGCCCCCGCCTCGTCGGGCCACCGCGTCGGCGCAATCGGTGGGGTCCAGGCGCAAGACGACGTAGACCGAGCGATGGGCGGTGGCGGGCAGTGGCCCCAGTGTGCGGTCGTAGGCGGCGGCGACCCGGCCGGTTCCCCCGAGGCGCACCCCACGTGTGATGACGTCGATCGAGGCCAGCGGGATGTCGAACGGGTCGATACACATGGCCAGGGCGGTCAGCGGAATCAGCTGGCCCTCGTCGGTACCCGGAATGCCGCCGTGCGGGGTGAGATGGGTGGGGGCCGGTGCTGCGGGGGAGACGCGCAACACCGTGATGAGAGTGCCGCCGGCCCAGCGCGCGCCGACATGTCCACCGGGGTCCTGCGCCGTTCGCGCACCGCGGGCCGGCGGCCGGGTGATGGGTATGTCGAACGGAGCGGGCGTCAGCTCGGCGGAGCGCCGTCGCATGCGTGACCAGGCGAAGCCGATGCGGCGTGTGCCCGCCGCCGCCGCCGAGGCGCGCTCGCCCAGCGGAATTAACGCGAGGGCGATCAGCAATGCGGTGAGCAGTGCGATCCACCCCCAGGGACTGCCCGACGCGATCCAGATGATCATGCCGAGGGCGAGGAGCACCTGCACACCGACAAGAGTCGCCAGACCGGGCAGGTGTGGCATCCGACGCGATGCCGTGGACACGGCACGGCGCTGCGTCGTCACCGTCATCGACCGCCCCCTCGAAGTCCGCCCCGGCACCCGGACACGTCGCTGCCGGTGATCGGGTTTCGGTTAGGCTACTACCGCGCCGCGGCCGGACGCGCGGCGGAATCCACCGCGCCGGCGGCCATGTCGTTCGAACGAACGCCGATCGCCGCCGGGGGGAACCGGACGCGGGCGCCGCCCGTCACACTCGACGGACGCGGCGCGTGCTGCGACGCGCGAGTACCGCGACCGGCGGTGGCGCGCACATGTACACAGGGGGAGCGATGGCCCGTCAGCTGACCACGAAGGCTCAGGTCAACGGATATCGCTTCCTGCTGCGCCGACTCGAGCACGCGCTGGTCCGCCGCGATGTCCGGATGCTGCACGACCCGATGCGTTCCCAGTCGCGGGCGTTGGTCGTCGGGACCGTGCTCGCGTTGCTGGCGCTGGCCGGATTCGGGATCTGGGGGCTGGTGTCGCCGCAGGGTTCGGTGGGCAAGGCGAACATCATCGCCGGCAAGACCGGCGGAACCTACGTCCTGATCGACGGCACCCTGCACCCGGTCCTGAATCTGGCATCCGCACGACTGATCACCGGCAGTTCGGCCACGCCTGCCTCGGTGAGTGATCGCAAGCTGGCGCGCTATCCGCGCGGCCCGCTGCTGGGGATTCCCGGTGCGCCGTTCGCGTTGCCGTCGTCGGCGCATCCGGACATCTCGGTGTGGACGGTGTGCGACGGACCCGTCGGCGAGCACACCGACCCGTCCTCGGCCGACGCCTCATCCCGCCGGTTGTCGGTGCTTGCTGCGCCACCCGCACTCGGTGACGGCATCGACGTGGCGCAGCGCGATGCCGCGCTGTTGGTGACCGACGGCACCGACACCTTCCTCGTCTATCAGCTGCAGCGGGCATCGGCGACGGTGTCGGTGCGTGCACGCGTCGACACGGCCAGCGTGCCGGTGATGCGCGCGCTCGCGCTCGAGGGGGTCACTCCACGGCCGATCGCCACCGGCCTGCTCAACACTTTCCCGGAGGTCGACGACCTCACCCTGCCACGCGTCGACGGGGCGGGCGGTGCCGGGCCGCTGGCCGGGGTGGCGGTGGGGGCAGTGATCAAGTCGACGGGTATCGACGACGTGCCGCAGTACTTTGTCGCGCTGCGTGATGGGGTCCAGCCGATCTCGGCGGCGACCGCCGAGATCCTGCGCCTCGCCGACCGGGAGGGTGCCGCGCCGGTGGCCACCGTGGCGCCCGGCGCGGTGGCTTCCCTACCGGTGCGACACGCCCTACCGGTGGATGATTTCCCCACCGTCACACCGCATTTGGTGGACGCCCAGACGTCACCCACCGCATGCCGTGTGTGGCGGCGCGACGCCGGTGAACCGAATGCGACCACCCAACTTCTGGTGGGCCGGCAGCTGCCGGTGCCCGCCGGCGCGAAGGCCGTCGACGTGGCCACGGCCGACGGCGGCGGGCCCGGCGTCGACCATGTGTATCTCGCACCCGGCAGCGGCGAGTACATCCAGGTCACCGGGAACGAGCCGGACAGCGCCCGTGCCGAGTCGCGGTTCTTCGTCGGCGATACCGGTGTGCGATTCGGAGTGCCCGACAAGGCTACGGGAACGCTTCTGGGACTGGGTGATTCGCCTTCGCCCGCCCCCTGGGCGGTGGTGTCGCTGCTGGCCGCGGGTCCCACACTCTCGAGGGAGAATGCGCTGGTCTCCCACGACGGGATCGCGGCCGACGAGCAGGGGCGGCCGATCACGCCTCCGGGCAACTGACGGCTCACGCCGCCGGGCAACTGACGGCTCACGCCGCCGGGCAACTGACGGCCGGGAAACTCACGGTCGGGCCCGGTCGCCCGATGACGGGTCAGGACGTGAGCGGTCCGCCCATGATGTTGCCGACGATGCCGCGGATGATGTTGGAGCCGTCCTCGTCGCGTAGCTCGGCGTACCAGGCGGACGTCTTCTCCGGGTCCTTGCCGTGGGTGACGTCGCAGCGCTTGCGGGCACGCAGCACCAGGTCGCCCGCTCGCTCGGTGCGAGACGCCTCGTAGGCGACGAGCGCTGCATGGACGTCGTCGGGGTGTTCTTTGAATGCGAACTGCAGTGCCACAGCGTCTTCCATGGCCGAACAGCCGCCCTGACCGATGTCGGGTGTGGTGTTGTGGGCGGCGTCGCCGAGCACCGCGACGCGGCCTTTGACCCAGGTATGGAACGGATCGAGGTCGAGGATCTCCACACGGTTGGTGGTGGCGGGGTCGAGGGTCTCGATGAGCTTTTGCACACCCGGTGCCCAGTCGGCGAACTCCTCGGCGAGTACTTCGCGGGCGGTGCCGCGCTCAAAGGGTTCGCCCTCGGGCATCGGAACATCGAAGAAGAAGTAGAAGCGGTCGCCGGCCACGGGCATCACCGAGACCCGGCGGCTGTCACCGACGTAGGTGGTCCACTCGGTGGCCGGGCCGATCGAGGGGTCGGTGGCGACGAGGCCGTTGAAGTTGACGTACCCGGCGTAGCGCCGGGTGACCGGGCCGCCGAGGACGTATTCCCGGGTGATCGACTTGGCGCCGTCGGCGCCGATGACCACGTCCGCGGAGTCGGAGGTGCCATCGGTGAACTCGACCGTCGCGGCATCGGGACCGTCGGATACCGACGACATCCGCTTACCGAAGTGGATGTCGTCGATTCCGTAGGCCTCCATGAGCATCAGCTGCAACTCGGCGCGTGCGATGGGGTAGGGGCGCTGCCCGACCTCGTCGATCAGCGGCTGCATGCTGAAGCGGCACATGGTGTCTCCGGTGTGCCCGTCGATGTAACTCATGGTGTCGACGATGCCGCCGAGGTCGGCGGTTTCCTTCTCCAGCCCGAGATGGTTGAGGCATTTGACGCCGTTGGACCAGACGGAGATGGCCGCGCCCACCGGCTTGTTCTCGGTGACCTGCTCATAGACCTCGACATCGAAGCCGAGCTGTTTGAGTGCGATCGCCGCACTCATCCCACCCATTCCCGCGCCGATGATGACAGCCTTCACGGTCGTTCCTTTCGCCAGGTGTCACCAGGCTAAAGGGGATCGGACTCGTCCGCGCGTCGAGTAGGGGTGGGGTCAGCGAGGACCCAGTCCGGCGGCCAACGTGGTGACCATCCGCTCCCAACTGGCCAGGATCGACGCGTAATCCAGGCCGACCACACGGGTCAGGTGCCGCAGGGGGGCGGCGCCCAGCGGCGCCAGAATCGCCGTCGCCACGACGTCGAGTGGGTCGGGGAACCCGACCTGCCGCAACAAGATCTGGACGTGCTGGGTGGACGCCCGCATCACCGGGTGATCCCAGAACTCCCCGTTGTCGGTGCCCGCCTCGAGCAGGATGTCGAGGTGGTCGAGGTTCATCTTCAGCCGCGCGCGTCCATAGGCGAGGAGTCGGTCGAGCGGATCAGCGCCGGGACCCAGCGGTACGGGACCCGAGAGGTAGGCCTGTTGCAGTTCGGACTCGGAGTGGTTGAGCAACGCGAACATCAGTCCGGTCCGGCTGCCGAAGCGGCGGAAGACGGTGCCTTTGCCCACCCCGGCTTCGCGCGCCACGGCGTCCATCGTCACCGCGGCGGCGCCGTGGTTGTCGATGAGACTCTTGGCCGCCGCCAGCAGCAGCTGCCGGTTGCGGGCCGCGTCTGCGCGTTCGGTGTCTGCGCGTTCGCTGTCCGGGCGCCCGTGCACGTGCAACGGGAGCGGGCCGTCCTCGATGTGCTTGCGCATGCGATGAGCCTAACGGTCGACAGGATGGTGAACGGGATGAGACCCGATCGTGTGGGAATTAATCGGACCATGGTCCGGTTGTCTCACTCCAGTGTAGCGATTCGGCGCCGTGAAACATTCCCTGACTGTGTGTCGGGCGTTGGTCTGGGCACCGGCTCTCGCCGGCGGCGGATACGGGTGAATCACACGATTGTGATGCGTCGAGCGCGTTTCGGTCGTCGGCGCGCGCCGCGACGCGCCGCGACACGCGGCAATTCGAGATTCTGCACCGCCGGTGACCAGCGACTTTCACGAATGTGATTCACAACTTCTAGTGGTGACCCCAAATGTCAGACACTAGGTGTAGTGTTTTCCACACCAGCAAGGCCGACGACGAACCCCGGAATGGGCGACTCGGAGAAGGCGGTGGATCGGTGACCTGAGTCACATAGTTCACTCTGGGAAACCGTCCGAACCGCCAGTGTTTCGTAGCGAGCCACACCAGGACTCCTCGACTACCTCACCTTCTGAAGGAGCGATCGAATGGCCATCACCGTCTACACCAAGCCGGCCTGCGTCCAGTGCAATGCCACCTACAAGGCTCTCGACAAGCAGGGTCTGTCCTATGAGGTCGTCGACATCAGCCAGGACGCGGAGGCCCGCGATTACGTGATGGCGCTCGGTTATCTGCAGGCCCCGGTGGTCGTGGCGGGCGATGAGCACTGGTCGGGCTTCCGTCTCGACCGCATCAAGGCGCTGGCCGCGGCAGCTGCCTGAGGTTCGCGCCCACGATCCGAAGGGGAAGCCGGATCGATCATGATGTCCACCGACTCAACATCCATGCAATCACCCACCACCACGGCGGGTCCGCTGGTGGTCTATTTCTCGTCCGTGTCGGAGAACACCCACCGCTTCGTCGGCAAACTCGGCGTGCGTGCCGTGCGCATCCCGCTGAGTGGCGGCGTGGCGGGGGGTGTGACCGTCGACGAGCCGTACGTCCTGATCTGTCCCACCTACGGGGGTGGAAAGGTGTCGTCGGGTATCGGCGGCGGCTTCGTGCCCAAGCAGGTGATCAAGTTCCTGAACAATCCGCACAACCGTTCGCTGATCCGCGGCGTGATCGCCGGGGGCAACACGAATTTCGGTGAAGAGTACTGCCTCGCCGGCGACATCGTCTCCGCGAAGTGCTCGGTGCCGTATCTGTATCGCTTCGAACTGATGGGCACCGCCGAGGACGTGGAGCGCGTCCGTCGCGGACTCGCCGAGTTCGCCGAGAGCGATGCGTTCGCGACATCGGTCGCCCGCGGCGCCTGACTGTCGCACCCCGTTACTAGCCTCGTTCGTGTCAGCACCGTCCTCAGCCATACCCCATCCTCTAGCTGCACAGGAGTTCTTCGTGTCGCCAACCACATCCCTCTCCGACGCGACCACCGACACCACCACCTCGGCCAGCAAGTCGGGAGTGCATGCCGGGCCGTCGGGTCACGATCCGGGCGAACTCGACTATCACGCGCTCAACGCGATGCTGAACCTGTACGACGCCGACGGGCGGATCCAGTTCGACAAGGATCGTGAGGCGGCGCACCAGTACTTCCTGCAGCACGTCAATCTCAACACCGTCTTCTTCCACGACCTCGACGAGAAGCTCGACTACCTGATCGAGGAGAATTACTACGAGGCCGAGGTCCTCGAACGGTATGACCGCGAGTTCGTCAAGCTGCTCTTCGGGCACGCGTACGCGAAGAAGTTCCGCTTCCCCACATTTCTCGGCGCGTTCAAGTACTACACGAGCTACACGCTCAAGACCTTCGACGGCAAGCGTTACCTCGAACGTTTCGAGGACCGCGTGTGCATGGTGGCCCTGACGCTGGCCGACGGCGACACCGCGCTGGCGCGCAATCTGGTGGACGAGATCATCGACGGCAGGTTCCAGCCGGCCACGCCCACGTTCCTCAACTCGGGCAAAAAACAGCGCGGTGAGCCGGTTAGCTGTTTCCTCCTTCGCATCGAAGATAATATGGAATCCATTGGGCGGTCGATCAATTCGGCTCTCCAGCTGTCCAAGCGGGGCGGCGGTGTGGCGTTGCTGTTGAGCAACATTCGCGAGCACGGCGCACCGATCAAGAAGATCGAGAACCAGTCGTCGGGTGTCATCCCGATCATGAAGCTCCTCGAGGACTCGTTCTCCTACGCCAACCAACTCGGCGCCCGCCAAGGCGCCGGTGCGGTGTACCTGCACGCGCATCATCCCGACATCTACCGGTTCCTCGACACCAAGAGGGAGAACGCGGACGAGAAGATCCGCATCAAGACGCTCAGTCTCGGCGTGGTGATCCCCGACATCACCTTCGAGTTGGCCAAGAACAACGACGACATGTATCTGTTCAGCCCGTACGACGTGGAACGTGTCTACGGGGTGCCCTTCGCCGACATCAACGTGACCGACAAGTATCACGAGATGGTGGAGGACCGCCGGATTCGCAAGACGAAGATCAAGGCACGCGAGTTCTTCCAGACCCTGGCGGAATTGCAATTCGAATCGGGCTACCCCTACATCATGTTCGAGGACACGGTGAACCGGGCCAACCCGATCGACGGCAAGATCACACACTCCAACCTGTGCTCGGAGATTCTGCAGGTGTCGACACCGTCGACGTTCAACGACGATCTGTCCTACTCCCATGTGGGCAAGGACATCTCGTGCAATCTCGGCTCGCTGAACATCGCCAAGACGATGGATTCACCCGACATCGGACAGACCATCGAGACGGCGATTCGCGGGCTGACCGCGGTGAGCGATCAGACCGCGATCACCTCGGTGCCCTCGATCGAGAAGGGCAACAACGACTCTCACGCGATCGGTCTGGGGCAGATGAATCTGCACGGTTACCTGGCGCGCGAACGCATCTTCTATGGCAGCGAAGAAGGAGTGGATTTCACGAACATCTACTTCTACACCGTGTTGTTCCACGCGTTGCGGGCATCCAATGCGATCGCGCGTGAGCGTGGTCGTGCCTTCGCCGGGTTCGAGCGTTCCACCTACGCCTCCGGTGAGTTCTTCGACAAATACACCGACCAGGAGTGGTTGCCCGCCACCGACAAGGTGCGGGAGTTGTTCGCACAGGCCGAGATCGCCATCCCCACCCAGGACGACTGGCGCGAACTCAAGGCAGCGGTGGCGCGCGACGGGATCTACAACCAGAACCTGCAGGCGGTGCCGCCCACCGGGTCGATCAGCTACATCAACCACTCGACGAGTTCGATCCACCCGGTGGCCGCCAAGATCGAGATCCGCAAGGAGGGCAAGATCGGCCGCGTCTACTACCCGGCGCCATATATGACCAACGACAATCTGGACTACTACCAGGACGCCTACGAGGTCGGGTACGAGAAGATCATCGACACCTATGCGGCGGCCACCCAGCACGTCGACCAGGGGCTGAGTCTCACGCTGTTCTTCAAGGACACCGCCACCACTCGCGACGTCAACAAGGCCCAGATCTACGCGTGGCGCAAGGGGATCAAGACGCTCTACTACATCCGGCTGCGCCAGATGGCCCTTGAGGGCACCGAGGTGGAGAACTGCGTCTCCTGCATGCTGTAGCGCAGGCGGCTTCACGGGAGCAGACCGCATGGAACCAGAACAGTGGCTCGCCGCGATCAAGTCGGAGAGCGAGATCCTCGCATCGACGTCGGTCGGTGATTTGGCGATCGCCGTGCCGTCCTGCCCGGGCTGGACGGTGCACGACCTGCTCGGGCATGTGGGTGCGGTCCACCGGTGGGCTGCCGACCGGGTTGCGGGCACACGGCTGTACCGCGGCTACGACGGTATCCCGGTGCCCGGTCCGGACGCGGTGATCGACTGGTACGTCGAGGGGCGTGACCAGTTGGTGAGCACGTTGGGTTCGCACGACCCCGACGATCGCGCATCCACATTCGTCGGCGAACGCACCGTCGCGTTCTGGTACCGGAGACAGGCGCACGAAGTTGCCGTGCATCGGTGGGATCTGGAGTCGGCGACGCAGCCGCCGGAGCCGACGCCGATTCCCGCAGCGCTGGCCACGGATGCGATCGACGAGTGGTTCGAGGTGGTCGCGCAGCGCTCCATCGCCCGCGGGCCCGGAGTGCCACCCGAACTCGCCGGGCGGTCGATGCACCTGCACGCCACCGACGTCGACGACGGTGAATGGTCTGTCGACATCACCGCAGACGGCTTCGAGTGGCGTCGTGAGCATTCGAAAGCCGATGTGGCGCTGCGTGGTTCGGCAGCAGACTTGCTGCTGACCGTCTGGCACCGCATACCGCGCGACGACGTCGAGCGCATCGGCGACCACTTTGTGGCCGCTCGTGTCCTCGACCTCGTCCACGTGACCTGACCGATCCCACCTCCACCGACCCCAGTTCGCACCATGAACATCAACCCGCCACAGGAGGCGACACCATGACCGCAGGGACGCACAGCCCCGCCGACGGCGCACCGATCAAGCTGGTGAGCCGGGTCTCGGCCATCAACTGGAACCGCGTCACCGACGAGAAGGACGCGGAGGTGTGGGATCGCCTCACCGGCAACTTCTGGCTGCCGGAGAAGGTGCCGGTCTCCAACGACATCCCGTCGTGGAACACGCTCACCGCATACGAGAAGGAACTCACCATGCGGGTGTTCACCGGGCTCACCTTGCTCGACACCATCCAGGGCACGGTGGGAGCGGTGTCGCTCATCCCGGACGCCACCACCCCGCACGAGGAAGCGGTGCTCACCAACATCGCGTTCATGGAGTCGGTCCACGCCAAGAGCTACAGCTCGATCTTCTCCACCCTGTGTTCCACCAAGGAGATCGACGAGGCGTTCCGCTGGTCGGAAGAGAACGACCAACTGCAGCGCAAGGCCAGGATCGTCATGGACTACTACCGTGGCGACGATCCGCTCAAGCGCAAGGTGGCCTCCACGCTGCTCGAATCGTTCCTGTTCTACTCCGGCTTCTATCTGCCGATGTACTGGTCGAGCCGGGCCAAGCTCACCAACACCGCCGACCTGATCCGACTGATCATCCGCGACGAGGCCGTGCACGGTTACTACATCGGCTACAAGTATCAGCGTGGGCTCGAGACACAGTCACCGCAGCGTCGGCAGGAACTCAAGGACTACACGTTCGAGTTGCTGTTCGACCTGTACGACAACGAGTCCGACTACACCGAGGCGCTCTACGACGAAGTGGGTCTGACCGAGGACGTCAAGAAGTTCTTGCGGTACAACGCCAACAAGGCGCTGATGAACCTCGGCTACGAGGCGATGTTCCCGCGCGACGACACCGACGTGAACCCGGCGATCCTCTCGGCGCTGTCACCCAACGCCGACGAGAACCACGACTTCTTTTCCGGGTCGGGCAGTTCGTATGTGATCGGCAAGGCCGTCAACACCGAGGACGAGGACTGGGACTTCTGACGGCTGCCGGCGGTCACCGTGACGAGCGGGCTCGGCGGTGATTGCCGACCCAGGTGTCGAGGGTGGTGAGCGCCAAGGCCATCACGATCGCCGCGAGCACCGCTTCCACGTGCTCGAGAGCCAGCGACCACGTCGATTTTCCACTGGACGTCAGTAGCACCGCGGGCGTCAGGAAGATCACGTACATCGTGTAGTCGTGGGCGCGGATGTAGGCGAGGCAGAGTACGACACAGATCGCCGCCAGGATCAACGGGATGGGCGATGGCAAGGCGCTGAGCGCACTCGCGGCCAGGGCGCCGGCGATGGTGCCGATGATCCGTTCCCGCATTCGAGAACTGCGCATCGGGGCATCCACCGCCAAGATCATGCAGAAGGCGAGCAGCGACCACTGTGCGCGCGGCAACTCGAACGGTGAGAGTTCTGCGACCAGGAAGATGATCAGGCATCCCACCGCGAGGTACAGGCCGCTGCGCAACTGGTCGGACACCTTCTCGGCGGGTACGGCCTCGGACAGGTCCTCGTCGGCGTCGGAACCGGATCTGCTCGCCGCGAGAACAATGGCACCGATCACCGCCAAGACGGCACCGATTGTCGCTCCGAGCACCACCTGCCAGGCCTGGGCGCCGGTGGACGGCATCGCGGCAAACAGGATCAGATTGACCGGCGATCGCGAGATCGTGGCCACCTGGCCGAACCGAAGCACCGACTGCGCCAGGCACACCACGACGAGCGCCACCACGAGGAGTGCCAACCCTCCGGTGCCGTCACGGTGCTCGCCGATGACGTAACCCACCACGGCGACGATGAGCGCCCAGCCTGCGGCGGCAAACAGCCAGCGCAGCGGGAGCCGCATCGCCGGTGCAAGGAGAAGCAGCACACAGAAGTACGACGACAAGGCGGTCGGCATTCCGAACGCAGCGCGGATACCGAGCAGAACGGCCGCGGCCGCGACGACGATCCCGGCCGAGGAGAGGATGAGCGTGGGGTCGAGCCGGAGCCGTGTCACTAACGTGTGCACGCGCGACGTGGTGGGTTGGTCCGTTCCTGAATGCTCTTGCACCGCACGACCTCCGTGGTTGGCGGAGGCACATACTACGCGCCGGATCCCTCCGGTGCGTCGCGAGGATCGAGCCGGTCGTAGAGGTCGCCGAGCTGGTCGATGGCCTCGGCGATATCGCCCGGGGCAACACCGGACGCCCGCAGCGCCGTCCGCAGCGCGGTGGTGTCGAGGTCGGTGAGCGGATTCATCCGCGCAGGACGCGGCAGCGCCGGAAGCGGGGAGTGGTCACCGTAGAAGTCGTTGCCGGCCGGCGGCGTGCGGCCGTCGTCGCCCGAAGCGTCACCCCGCGGAGCGCCCGCGGCGCGATCGTCGAGCGCGTCGAGGATCGATGACAGGTCCGTGCCCATCACCGTCAGCAACGTCAGCGGTGAGCGGTCGATGTCGGCGGCCACCTCGTAGGCCACCGCGAGCACGTGGATGCAGCGCGACGACTCGTCCGGACACGTGCAGTCCGAGACGACGTCGGCCGATTCGGTGGGGCCGAGCAACCCGCCGAGCATCGCCGGCTGTTGGCCGCGTGTCACCGACATCACGTCATCGACCCCACCGTTGGCCCGCAGCAGCTCGGCGACCGTCGCGGCATCGACGGTGCGCATCGTGAGGGTCACCTCGAACGGCTCGAGCTGGCTGCCCTCCACCGACGCGGTCACCCGTCCGGGTGTGATGGCCGGCCGATGTACGTGTCGGTCTCGAAAGTATCTGCGCGCCTTGGCGATACGACGGCTGTCGGCCGACTCGGTGATCTCGCCCACGCCCGCGATGTCGGCGCGTCCCTCCACCACGTCCACAAACGTGCGCGACCAGCGCGTCAACGCGTATCCCCGCACCGGGACCGTTCCGCGGCTCATTCGCTGACCGCCTCGTCGCGTAGCCGGAACAGGTCGAACAACTCGTCGTCGCCGAGATCGGAGATCCAGTTCTCGCCCGCGGCGACGGTGAGCCGCGACAATTCACGCTTCTTGGCAACCATGTCGTCGATGCGTTCCTCGAGTGTCCCCACGCAGACGAACCGGCGGACGTGCACATGCTGATGCTGACCGATCCGGTACGCGCGATCGGTTGCCTGGTCCTCGACGGCCGGATTCCACCATCGGTCGACGTGGATCACGTGGTTGGCGGCGGTCAGATTCAACCCGGTGCCGCCGGCCTTCAACGTGGCCACGAGGATCGGGGGTCCGGTGTGCCCCGACCCGAACTCCCCGACGATCCGGTCGCGTTCGGTGCGCGTGACACCGCCGTGCAACAGCGGAATCGGCGTCTCGAGCAGATCGCCGAGCCACGCCGAGAGCATCTCGCCGAAGACTGCGAACTGGGTGAAGACCAGGGCGCGGTCACCGTCGGCGACCAGGGTGGCCGCCATGTCGCCGAGCAATTCGACCTTGCCGGAACGGTGCTGCTCGCGGTGCATGATCGCCGAGCCGTCACCGAGGTAGTGGGCGGGATGGTTGCAGACCTGTTTGAGGCGGGTGAGGGCGGCGAGGACGGTTCGCCGGCGCATCGCGCGTTGCTGCTTCACGCGGAGTGCGGCCATCAGATCGTCGATGATCGCGCGGTAGAGGGCTGCCTGTTCGACGGTCAGGTTGGCGCGCACCGTGATCTCGGTCTTCTCCGGCAGATCGGTGATGATCGTCGGGTCGCTCTTCTCCCGCCGCAGGATGAACGGGCGCGTGAGACCGGTCAACCTGCGCAACGCCCCGGGGTCGCGGTCACGTTCGATCGGCTCGGCGAAACGTGCGCGAAAGACGGACGCAGATCCGAGCATTCCGGGATTCACCAGGTCGATCACCGCACGCAGATCCTCCAGCCGGTTCTCCACCGGCGTTCCGGTCAGTGCCAGTCGATGGGCGGCCGGAATCGACCGCAGCGCCTTGGCTGCCGCGGTGTTGACGTTCTTGACGTGCTGGGCCTCATCGACCACCAGGCGCCGCCATGACCGGCCCGCCAGGAGTCCGCGATCGCGGGTGGCGATCGCGAAGGTGCTCAACACCACGTCGACGCCGTCGGTGCGTGTGCCGAACTCGCTGCCGCGCGCACGGTCGGCGCCGTGGTGCACCACCACCCGTAGGTGCGGTGCAAAGTGCTGCAGCTCGCGAAACCAGTTGCCCACCACTGACATCGGACAGATGATCAAGGTGGGTTCGGTGACTGCGCCAGGGGGTGTGGACTCCCGTTCACGGCACAGCAGTGCGATCACCTGAACGGTTTTGCCCAGGCCCATGTCGTCGGCGAGGACACCGCCGACCCCGAGTGTCGACAGATACCAGAGCCAGTCGAGTCCACGGAGTTGGTAGGGACGGAGTTCGGTGGCCAGTGCCGCGGGGGGACTCAGTGGCGCCGGCCGCAGCGCGCCCCCGGCCGCGATGTCGTCGAGCCAGCCCAACCCTTCGACCGAGGTCACGGGTACGGGCGCGTTGCCGGCTCCGTCGACCACCAGCCCGAACAACTCGCCCATGTCGGCGGGTTGGTCGGTGGCGCGCAGGGCGCGCTGGGTCCGGATGAATGCTGCCGCGCGGGTCAGGGCGGCGCCCTCGGCGCGCATCCATACTCCGCGAACCCGGACCAGATCGCCCTTCTGGCGCGACAATTCGTCGAGGTCACCGTCGGTGAGTGTGACGGCCTCGGGATCGTCGCCCAGCGACAGACGCCATTCGAACTCCCGCACCTCACGCAACCCGACCATTCTGGCCGGCGCGCCGCCACCGGGAACCGGTGTCGCCCGCACACCGAGGACCGGCCGCACGTCGGCGATCGTGCGCGGCAACAGAACCGGGAATCCCGCATCACCCAGGGCGGCGGCTCCCTCGGCGAACAACTGCTCCACCGCGCGGGTACCCAGCAGGAAATCGAGCGTGGTGCGGTCCGGTTCCGCCTGGGCGAGTTCCCCGAAAGCCCGCACCGCCGAAGCGAGTTCGGTGGTCATCTGGTCGAGGTCGTGGGCGTCGAGACGATGGGGGAGCACCGGTTCGGTGTGGCCGTCGGGTGCCCGGCGACACACCTGCAGGCGCCACCGGGGCTCCGCGATGGCGATGTCGGGTTCCCACTCGCCGAAGGAATCGTCGGGAGCGGGTAGATCCTCGGGCTCGTGCAGCCGGAAGATCAGTGTCGAATCATCTTGCGGTGCACTGCTGTTCCACTGACTCCAGGCCGTCCGGGTGGCCGGATGGCGTGCCTGCGGTGGCACCGTGGCGCCGTCGACCAGGGAGGCGAGCACCGGCGTGGACGGTGCGACCGGGCCCAGGCGCGGTATCGACGCGGCGAGGCGGGAGCGGCATTCGAAGTCTGTCAGTTCGGCGGCGAGGTCACCCAGCGCGGACGCACCCCCGTTGTCCAGGAGCACCTGCGGCGCGCCCGCGGCCACCACCGTGCACCAACTGCGCCACGACGGGGTGGGAATCGGCTGCCACCGCGCCACGGTCTCCCCGGCGACGTCGACGACGGCCGGCACCACCGCGCCCGCATCGACGAATCGGCGAACGCCGTCGAGGATCAGCCGGCACCAGCGGACATCCCCGCCGACCGGCAGGGACCGGGTGGCGTCGAGCAGGGTGACGGCCGACGACGTCCCCAACGTCATTGCGGAGACGAAATTTCGGTGGCCGTCGGGCCCGATGAGTGCGATGTCGCGGCGAAAACGTTTGCCCGCCAACAGTGTGGACACGGCGTCGGGGAGTGCGGTACCGGTCTGGTGAGGAGATGTGGCAGGGAGCTGGTCTCCGGCCGGGGTGGAATATGCGGGGTCCAGCCAGACGGCCAGGCCGATACCCGGGCGCCACAGCACATGCAGTCCGGACGCCGACACCGCCCCGACGCGATCTTCGGAGACGGTCGACCCCATGAAGCCACTGTAACCGGGACGGCCGACACCGGTTTGGACACAACTGCCGGGTATGCGAGCAGACCGGTCCACACTTGACCCATGACGACACCACTCGGCGACGGCGATACGACAGACGGCGATACGACAGACGGCGATACGACAGACGGCAACACGTCAGGCAGCGACACGTCAGACGGCGATACGACAGGCAGCGATACGACAGACGGCGACACGACAGGAATCGACACGCCGAACGACGACATGGCCGACGTGCCCGTCACCGAACCGGACATGTCTCCGTCGGATCCCACCACCGCCGCCGGGCCATCGACCTTCAGCGCCGCGCTGGCTTCCGGTCCCACCAAGTACTCGACCACCCGCAATCCCGTCGGGAAGGCGGCGCGCAAGGTCGTCCCGCGCAGTCAACTCGGGCAGTGGGATCCGTCGCGGCGTGGCCACGATGCCCTACAGACCATCCTGGCGCAGAACGAGATCCGCGATCAACGGCTCGTCCCCATCCGGCATGGCCGGATGTCGAAGTCGCCCTGGACGTATTACCGGGGTGCCGCCGCGGTGATGGCAGCCGATCTGGCGTCGCGGCCGAACACGGGGATCCACGTACAGATGTGCGGCGACGCCCACGTCCTCAACTTCGGGCTCTGGAACACCCCCGAACGCACACTGGCGTTCGACCTGCGCGACTTCGACGAAACCCTGCCCGGTCCGTTCGAGTGGGATCTGCTGCGGTTCCTCGCGAGCCTGGTGGTGCTCGGCCGCGACAACGGGGTCACCGAGGACGCCTCGGTCGACGCGGTTCGCGCCGGCTTCACCGCCTACCACACGTCGATGCTGGACTACGCGGGCTGGCCCATTCTGGACGTGTGGGCGGAGACGATCTCAGCCGACGAACTGTCCGGGTATCTGGCGCCGGCGCAGGGCGCCGAACTCGACAAGGCCATCACCAAACGGGCCAAGAAGCGCACCAGTCGCGGCGCGTCGAAGAAGTTCACCCACATCGTCGACGGACAGCGGATGATCATCGAGGACCCGCCGTACCGGGAACACCTCGACGGCTCGGCCACTGATCTACTCGACGAGATCGTCGTGAAGTACTACGGGTCGCTCGGCGAGAGGGTTGCGGCGCTGCTACGTCGCTTCGACATGGTCGACGCGGTTCAGCAGGTGGTCGGCGTGGGCAGTGTGGGCATGCGCGTGTTCTTGACACTGCTGGAGGAGCACGTGACCGCCGACCCCCTGTTCCTGCAGGTGAAGCAGGCCGCGCCGTCGGTGTACGAGAAGTTTCTCGCACCCAGCGTGTACGCCAATCACGGCCAGCGGGTGGTCAATGGTCAACGGCTGATCCAGAGTGCTTCCGACATGTTCCTGGGCTGGACCCGGATCGGGGACGAGGAGTTCTACGTGCGGCAGTTCCGCGACGGAAAGGTGATCCCCGACGGTCCCGGCGTGGCCCACGTCCTCGATGCGTTCGCCAGTGCGTGCGGGCACGTGCTGGCCCGCGCTCATGCCCGCAGCGGGGACGCTCGCGCCATCGCCCAATACCTCGGCAAGTCGAACAAGGCCGAGGATTCGGTGGTCTCGTTCGCACAGGCCTACGCCGACCAGACCGAACGCGACCATGCCCAGTTGGCCGCGGCGGTGGCCGACGGGTCGATCCCGTCGGCTCCCGGCTGGCCATGACCGGGCGGAATCACTCTCCGGCGGAGCTGCCGTCCAGCGAGCCCTTCACGTCGTTGAGCACCAGCCACGCCGCGGCCAGCCCCGACGTGCCGTACCAGATCTCGTCGTTGACGGCGAGCACGCGCTTCCAGGTGGGGGCGCCCATGTCGAGCCAGCGATCACTGAGGAGCACCTCCTTACCGCGCGACAATCCGGCGGGACCGTCGAAGCTGACATAGATGAGGTCGGCGTCGGCGTCGGAAAAGTTCTTGTCGGTCACCGTGATGGTGCCGGGCCGGCGCTGCGAGGCGGGACGCTGGACGCCGATCATCGACAGGATCTGTCCGGCGAAACTCTCGGTGCCCTCGATCACCTCGCCGTTCGGAGTGAAACGGACCAACGAGACCTGGGAATGGGCGGCATCCATGCGCCGTCCGGTTCTGGTGGCCTCGGTGCGGAACTCGTCGAGCAATCGGGGGGCGCTCTGGCCTCGCCCGAGGGCGTCGGCGACCTCGGTGAACTGCTGCTCCCAATCGCCGGGTGCGATGGTCGCCACCCTGGTGCCACCGAATGCGGCGGCCGAGGCGGCGGTCGCGGGGGTGGTCAGCACCACGTCGGGTGCGGCCGACTTCACGGCCGCGGCGTCGGGGGCGGTGCCGATCGCCGGGACGGAGGTCAGCTGCGGACCGAGGTACTGCGGGACAGAGCCCGGTGCTGCGGTGACCGCGGTGACCTTCGGACCGATCCCGAGCGCGCAGACCGCGTCGAGGAGCCCTGGGTCGGTGACCACGATGCGGTCGACCTCGGCCGCTGCATCGTCGGGTGCGGTCGGAGCCAGGCAGGTGTGTGCGTAATCGCGGTCGGCGGAGACGACGTTGACCTGCGCGATCCTGGTGGTCGACGTCGAGATCGGCTTCCCGTCGGGGGTGGTCAACGGGGCGTCCTGCCCGCAGCCGGCCAGGCCGACGGCAAGCGCACAGATCCCCGCCACGAGCATCGTCCCCACCGTGCGTCGGCCCGATCGGATCGGGTCACGACGGCTCCCGTGAGGGGTCATCGCACCTGGGAACACACCGCCGCTTCGCACCGCAACAAACTAGCATCGGTGCATGTGACGCCCGCCCGGCGCACGGCGCGTCCCGCGCCTTCCCCAACCTGTGTCCGGGGGTCACGTTCCGGGGGTGTCGCGAGCCCGGCGCGTCGAGGGTGTTCGGCATGCTGACCTGCCGTGACGGCTCGGGCGGCCAAATTAATACGACAGATCGTAGGACCCGCTCGGCCGAGGGGCTGAGAAGGGTTTAGGATCGGTAATCAGCGCTCGGTTTGTTCATGTGCCGACAGAGTCTTTAGTCACGACGTGACGAGGCCAATGGTCGGCAAGAGGAGGATCTGTGACCGCGGTTGACCAGCCCACCACGCAAGTGGAATCAGTGCGTCCGTATCCGGCGCGCTACCAGCCCAAGGGTTCGTTCATCTACAAGCTGATCACCACCACCGATCACAAGCTGATCGGGATGATGTACATCACCGCCTGCTTCGCGTTCTTCCTCATTGGCGGTCTGATGGCGCTGCTGATGCGCGCCGAGCTTGCGCATCCGGGGATGCAGTTCCTCTCCACCGAGCAGTTCAACCAGCTGTTCACCATGCACGGCACGGTGATGCTGCTGATGTACGCGACGCCGATCGTCATCGGCTTCGCCAACTTCGTCCTGCCGCTGCAGATCGGTTCGCCCGACGTCGCGTTCCCGCGGCTCAACGCCTTCGGCTTCTGGCTGTTCGTCTTCGGTTCCACCGTGGCCATCAGCGGCTTCCTCACCCCGGGTGGTGCCGCCGACTTCGGTTGGACCGCCTACACCCCGCTGACCGACGCGGTGCACTCCCCGGGTGTGGGCGCCGACCTGTGGATCATGGGTCTGGGCGTTTCGGGCCTGGGCACCATTCTCGGCGCGGTCAACATGGTCACGACCGTCGTCTGCCTGCGTGCTCCCGGCATGACGATGTTCCGGATGCCGATCTTCACCTGGAACATCCTGGTGACCAGCGTCCTGATCCTGCTGATCTTCCCGCTGCTGACCGCGGCCCTGCTCGGCCTCGAGGTGGACCGCCAGTTCGGCGCGCACCTCTACGATCCCGCAAATGGCGGTGTGATCCTGTGGCAGCACCTGTTCTGGTTCTTCGGTCACCCCGAGGTGTACGTCATCGCGCTGCCCTTCTTCGGCATCGTCTCCGAGATCTTCCCGGTTTTCAGCCGCAAACCGATCTTCGGGTTCTCCGGCCTGGTGTACGCCACCCTGTCGATCGCCGCGCTGTCGGTGGCCGTGTGGGCGCACCACATGTACGTCACCGGTTCGGTGTTGCTGCCGTTCTTCTCGTTCATGACGTTCCTGATCGCGGTGCCCACCGGCGTCAAGTTCTTCAACTGGATAGGCACGATGTGGAAGGGACACATCACCTTCGAGACGCCGATGCTGTTCTCCGTCGGCTTCATCGTGACGTTCCTCTTCGGTGGTCTCACCGGCGTTCTGCTGGCCAGCCCGCCGCTGGACTTCCACCTCTCCGACACCTACTTCGTCGTGGCGCACTTCCACTACGTGCTCTTCGGGACGATCGTGTTCGCCACCTACGCGGGCATCTACTTCTGGTTCCCCAAGATGACCGGCCGGATGCTCGACGAACGTCTCGGCAAGTGGCACTTCTGGCTGACGTTCATC
Organism: Gordonia sp. NPDC003429; assembly: GCF_053588575.1. Taxonomy (NCBI): domain Bacteria; kingdom Bacillati; phylum Actinomycetota; class Actinomycetes; order Mycobacteriales; family Gordoniaceae; genus Gordonia; species Gordonia sp. NPDC003429. The sequence goes on along the minus strand of NZ_JBSFQF010000004.1, from coordinate 31,785 downwards.
GGCTTCCACACCACGTTCCTGGTGCAGCACTGGCTGGGCAACGAGGGCATGCCGCGTCGTTACGCCGACTACCTGCCGTCGGACGGATTCACCACCCTCAACGAGGTGTCCACGGTCGGCGCGTTCATCCTCGGTCTCTCGACGCTGCCGTTCCTGTGGAACGTGTTCAAGAGCTACCGGTACGGCGAGGTGGTGACCGTGGACGACCCGTGGGGCTTCGGCAACTCGCTGGAGTGGGCCACCAGCTGCCCGCCGCCGCGGCACAACTTCACCGAGCTGCCGCGCATCCGGTCCGAGCGCCCCGCGTTCGAGCTGCACTACCCGCACATGGTCGACCGCATGCATGCCGAGGCGCACGTCGGATCGCGAAGCGGCCACGACAGTGCATCCGCCGAATCCGTCCGACGTGAGCCACTGGTGACCGGAAGTCACGAGGCGTCCGGGGATCCCGACCGCTGAACTCGGTGGAACACCCCACACCGGTACTGATCACCGTCACCGGCCCGGACAAGCCCGGCGTCACCTCGGTACTCATGGGCGCGCTGGCCAACCAGCGAGTCGATCTGCTCGACGTCGAGCAGGTGGTCATCAACGACCGGCTCACCCTCGGGGTCATGGTGTCGGTGGGCGGCGACCCGGAGGAACTGCAGGACATCGTCGAGCAGGCGATGGCATCGGTGGGTATGGAGGTCATCGTCGAGGTCGGTGGCGCCACCACCGGGCATCCGCCGTCGAGTCACGCGGTGGTGCTGCTGGGCAGTCCGGTCACCGCGAGAGCCTTCCGTGCCGTGGCCGCTCAGCTCGCCGGGCAGAACGGCAACATCGACTCCATCCGCGGGGTCGCCGATTACCCGGTGACCGGCCTGGAACTCATGGTCAGTGTGGCCGGCCGCAACGACGTGGCCGCCGACGCCGCACTGCGCAAGGGTCTCGCCGCGGTGGCCGCCAAGCACGGCGTCGACATTGCGGTGGAACGCGGGGGACTCGCGCGGCGGGCCAAGCGACTCATCGTGTTCGACGTGGACTCCACCCTCATCCAGGGCGAGGTCATCGAGATGCTGGCCGCCCACGCCGGACGTGAGGCAGAGGTGGCTGCGGTCACCGAAGCCGCCATGCGCGGCGAAATCGACTTCTCCGAGTCGCTACACCAGCGAGTGGCCGCATTGGCGGGACTCGACGCCCGCGTCCTCGACGAGGTGGCCGCCGACCTCACCCTCACCCCGGGGGCGCGCACCACGATTCGGACGTTGCACCGGCTCGGCTACCACTGCGGACTCGTATCCGGCGGTTTCCGGCAGGTGATCGACGGGCTGGCACATGAACTGGAATTGGATTTCGTGCGGGCGAACACCCTCGAGGTGATCGACGGCAGACTGACCGGGCGGGTGATCGGCGAGATCGTGGACCGACCCGGCAAGGCGCGGGCGCTGCGATCGTTCGCCGACCAGGTGGGCGTGCCGATGGAGCAGACAGTCGCCGTCGGCGACGGTGCCAACGACATCGACATGCTCAGCGTCGCCGGACTCGGGATCGCCTTCAACGCGAAACCCGCACTGCAAGAGGTGGCCGACGCCGCGCTCAACTATCCGTTCCTCGACGCGGTGCTGTTCATCCTCGGCGTCACGCGTGACGAGATCGAGGCTGCCGACGCGGCCGACGGTGTGCTGCGACGCGTGCCGCTGCCGTGACGGGCATGCCCGATGCCGACGATCCCTTTTCCGACGCCTACCGCAGGCTCACCGGGTACGTGGGGGGCGCCGACGACCCACCCGACCCGGCCGACGTGCTGGCCATGCAGATGGTCCTGCACATCGAGAAGACCGATCCACCCGACCGCACCGACCTGCTGGTCGCGGCGGCACGGGCGGTGGCACTCGCCTGCCTCGACGACCGATCCGGTGCGGACGGACCGTGGGGAGCGCCCATGCAGGCGTGGTGCGACGCGCGGATCCGAAAGATCGCGCGGCGTGCTCGCGGTGCGCAATGGCATGCCGCACAAGAGGTCTGGGGGTTGACCGCGACCGAGGGCAACGCCGCGGCGAGAGCCCTGGTCCCGGGCCGGGTGGGTGATGTGGATCGCCGCATCGCACGGCTGCAGATCGGTGGCACCGACGTCGCCGGCGAGCTGCCCACGGCGCCGGCGGTACCGGGCGTGTGCCTGTGGGTGAACCCGACACTCGAGATGACGGTGGGCAAGCTCGCCGCTCAGGTGGGACACGGGTCGATGCTCGCGGTCCGGTTGCTCGACGCGGCGGATGCTCGTGCATGGCGCGATGCCGGTTGTCCCTTGCGGATCTGCTCGCCCGACGAAGCCGGCTGGACGGATCTGCTGGCCGCCGAGGCCGCCGGGCGGGCGGTGGCCGTGCGCGATGCGGGTTTCACCGAGATCGCACCCGGATCGGTGACGGTCATCGCCGACATCACGAGCGGCATCGAGACAGGGTCGCCGCATGGATGACCGTCGTCTGCCCGAATGGGCGCGTGAACTCGATCTCTCGCCCCATCCGGAGGGCGGCTGGTTCCGCGAGACGTGGCGCAGTGAGGTGACGCTGCCGGCCGACGTATTGCCCGACGGCTATACCGGTCCACGCGCGGCCGGCACCGCCATCGTGTTCCTCCTGCTGCCCGGTGAGGAGTCGGCGTGGCACACGGTGCGCGGCAGCGAGATCTGGCTGTATCACCGGGGTGCACCGGTCGAACTCGACCTGGGCGGCGCGGCGACGGCACCCGCATCGGGCGAGTCCGTGCTCGTCGGCCCCGATGTGGCGGCCGGACACCGACCCCAGGCCCTCGTTCCACCAGGACACTGGCAGCGGGCACGGTGCAGCGGTGACGAGGCATCCCTGGTCAGCTGCATCGTGGTGCCGGGGTTCGACTTCGCCGACTTCGCGCTCGAGGAATGATCACACCGAAGCGATGATCACCCTCAGGTCGCGGGCTGTGACGGAGTGAGTGCCGGCGCGAGATGTCCCAGGGTGCTCATCCACACGTCGCGATCCGGGGCCACCGACGCCACGATCAACTCGTCCGCGTCGGCATGCCCGGCGAACCAGTCGAGATAGGAACGCACCTCGGCGGGCGTACCCACACCGGTATAGGTCATCATCTGGTCGATCTGACGACCCTGAGGCATCGACAGCACCGCATCCGCCTCGTCGTCGGTGAACTGCCTGCCCCGACCGAAGAGCGCACTGACCCGCTGCCGCTTTGCCTGCAGCAACTGCGCCCGCGCGAGGTCGCCGTCGTCGTCGGCGATGACGCAGACGCCGGCGATCACGTACGGTTCGGCGAGTTGTTCCGACGGCTGGAACTGTTGCCGGTAGAGCGCCACCGCCTCGGTGAGCGCCTGCGGCGCGAAATGTGACGCGAACGCGTAGGGCAGACCGAGTGCCGCGGCCAGCTGCGCGCCGAACAGCGAGGAACCCAGAATGTAGAGCGGCACATCCGTACCGGCGCCCGGGGTGGCCGCGACCCCCTGGATGCGTGACTGGCCGCGCAGATAGCCCTGCAACTCCAGCACATCGGAGGGGAACCGGTCCGCGGAGGCGATGTCGCGCCGCAGAGCGGTGAAGGTCTGCTGGTCGGAGCCGGGAGCCCGGCCCAGCCCGAGGTCGATGCGCCCGGGATGCAGTTCGGCCAATGTGCCGAACTGTTCGGCGACGGTCAGTGGCGCATGGTTGGGCAGCATCACCCCGCCGGCACCCAACCGGATGGTCGAGGTGTGCGCAGCGACATGCGCGACGAGCACAGCGGGCGCCGATGAGGCGATGGATCGCATGTTGTGATGCTCGGCGTACCAGATTCGGCGGTATCCCCACCGCTCGGCGTTGCGGGCCATTTCGGTTGAGGCGGCGAGGGATTCGGCCACGGTCTCACCGCGACCGACCTGCGCGAGATCGAGAATCGACAGATCGATGGACATGTCAATGGCAAGGCTGCGGCGCCGCTCGGTATTCCCGACGCCCGCGTCCGCCGACACTTCGGGACAGCTACGCACGCGACGGCGTCCGGTAGGGCACGATGGGACGCGTGAGCGCCAGCGATACGTCCGATCCCGATCTGCTCATCGACTTCCGTGACGTGAGTCTGGTCCGTGGCGGAAACACGCTTGTCGGGCCGATCACCTGGCAGGTGGAACTCGACGAGCGGTGGGTGATCATCGGACCCAACGGTGCCGGAAAGACGTCGCTGCTGCGCCTCGCAGCCGCCGAACTGCACCCGACGGCCGGCGTCGCCTACCTTCTCAACGAGCAGCTCGGGCGGGTGGAGATGCGCGAACTGTCCACCCGGATCGGTGTGAGTGGCCCCGGGCTGGCCGACCGGGTACCCGACGACGAGATCGTCACCGACGTGGTGATCTCCGCCGGCTACTCGGTGATCGGACGCTGGCGGGAAACCTACGACGAGACCGACCGGACACAGGCCATCGAATCCCTGGAATCCATGGGCGCCGAACACCTCGCCGACCGTCGGTTCGGCACGCTCTCGGAGGGAGAGCGCAAGCGGGTGCTCATCGCGCGTGCGCTGATGACCGATCCCGAGTTGCTGCTGCTCGACGAGCCCGCCGCCGGACTGGACCTCGGTGGCCGCGAAGAACTCGTGGACCGGCTCGCCAGGCTGGCCGCCGACCCCGACTCTCCCGCGATCGTGCTGATCACCCATCACGTCGAGGAGATCCCACCCGGATTCACCCATGCGATGCTGCTGTCGGAGGGTGAGGTGGTCGAGCAGGGTCTGATCAAAGATGTGCTGACCAGCAAAAACCTGTCCGCCACATTCCGGCAGCAGATCACCCTCACCAAGGACGGCAACCGCTTCTTCGCCCGCCGGTCACGGCGCGCGGGCGGTCATCGGCGCGCCGCGGCCGACTGAGCACGCCCGCCGACGTCACCGCGGGGTAGCCCACGTCACACTGTGCGGTAACGTTCGCCGCGAGGGTGCATTGCCACCGTGGCACATTCGGGTTCCGCCGGGACCGCAGGAGGTCGTCGTGAGCCAATCGGAGAGCGTCGGGGCGGCGGCCGTGGCCCCGTTGCGGGACGCTGCGACCGTGGTCCTGGTGCGCGACGGCGTGTCGGGGGTCGAGGTGTTTCTGCAACGCCGTGTGCAGCAGATGGCGTTTGCGGGTGGCATGACCGTCTTTCCCGGCGGTGGCGTGGACGTCCGCGACAGCGACGCCGACCCTGCCTGGACCGGACCGGACGCCCGGTGGTGGGCGGCGCGTTTCTCGACAACACCCGACCTCGCCCAGGCCCTGGTCTGCGCCGCGGTACGGGAGACGTTCGAGGAGTGCGGGGTGCTGCTGGCCTCACGTGCAGACGGCACGTTCGCCGATCCCGCGTCGCTCCGCGACGATCGGGACGCGCTGGTGGCCAAGGAATTCTCGTTCGCGGAGTTCCTTCGCAGGCGCGAACTCACGCTGCGTGCCGACCTGCTGCGCCCGCTTGCGCACTGGATCACGCCGAAGAACGAAAAGCGCCGATACGACACCCGGTTCTTCCTCGCCGCGGTACCGGCGGGACAGACACCCGACGACGCCACATCGGAGGCCGAGGTGGCGCGCTGGGCCGGCGCGCGCGACGCACTCGCCGCCTGGGAGTCGGGCAAACATTTCCTGCTGCCCCCCACGTGGGCGCAGCTCACCGAGGTGGCGCGCTTCGACTCCGTCGACGATCTCCTCGACGCCGAGCACCCCATCGAGCCGATCGAACCCGACGTCAGCGTGGGTGAGGGGCTCGCCGCGTTACGCTTCGCCCACTCCGACGACTACTTCGCCGGTCTCGGCGACCAGGCACCTCCCGCATTTCTGCGTTGAGGCCCGTTTCGGCGGCGCCCGGACCGGCCGCCTGATGGACGTTGTTCAGCGGTCGAGGTCGACGACGTCGGGATCTGTGCCCGCAGGCGCGTCGCCGTCGGCCTCGTCACGGTCGGCCCACTCCAGCAACGTGTCGAGGCGGAACGCGACATCGTCGATCTCGGCATGCAGGTCGCCGAGTTCGGCAAACCGCGCGGGCATGGTGGCGATGGTGAAGTCGTCCGGCTCGATCCGGTCGATCTCGTCCCAGCCGACCGGCGCCGACACGGTGCCCCGCGCGTTGCCGCGCACCGAGTACGCCGAGGCCATGGTGTGGTCGCGCGCGTTCTGGTTGTAGTCGACGAACACCGCGGCCGGGTCGCGGTCCTTGCGCCACCACGTGGTGGTGACGTCGTCGGGAGCCCGCCGCTCGACCTCACGGGCGAAGGCCAGCGCGGCGCGGCGCACCTGCGGGAAACCCCACTCCGGCGCTATCCGCACGTAGATGTGCAGGCCGCGGCCACCGGAGGTCTTGGGGAAGCCCCGCACACCGAGATCGTCGAGCACCCCGTGCGCGACGTGCGCCACCCGCCGGATGCGCTCGAAGTCGCACTCGGGCATCGGGTCGAGATCGATCCGCCACTCATCGGGTGCCTCGGGGTCGGCGCACCGTGAGTTCCAGGGGTGGAACTCGACGGTGGACATCTGAACCGCCCAGATCACACTGGCGAGTTCGGTGACGCACAGTTCGTCGGCGATCCGGCCGAAACGCGGAAAGTAGATCTGGGTGGTCTGCAGCCAATCGGGGGCACCGGCGGGGATCCGCTTCTGATGCACCTTCTTGCCGCTGACCCCCTTGGGGAAGCGATGCAACATGCACGGGCGCTGCCGCAGCGCACGCACGATGCCGTCACCGACGGACAGGTAGTACCGCGCGAGGTCGAGTTTGGTTTCTCCGCGCTCGTCGAAATAGATGCGGTCGGGGCTGGAGAGCCGGACGCTGCGCTCGCCCACGTCCAGAGTCACCGGGTCGCCGGCATCGCCGGACGCCGAGGAGGGCATGTGCCCACTGTAGGTGCCCGCACCGCGGGGTGGGCCACGTCACGACGCCGACGTGGCGGGCGGTAGCCTTCGACCATGGCTGAGTTCGTGACTCTGGAAACATCCGACGATCATCCCGGCGTGGGCACCATCCTGCTCAACCGCCCGCCGATGAACGCCCTGAACCGGCAGGTGCAGACGGAACTCGCCGCCGCCGCCGCCGAAGCCACCGACCGCGACGACATCAAGGCCGTGGTGGTCTACGGCGGGCCCAAGGTACTGGCCGCGGGCGCGGACATCAAAGAGATGGACACGATGACCTTCGCCGAGATGAGCAAGGTCGCCGGCAAGCTGCAGTCGGGCCTCGGCGCCATCGCCGGCATTCCCAAACCCACCGTTGCAGCGATCACGGGGTACGCGCTCGGTGGTGGACTCGAAGTTGTTCTGGGCGCCGACCGGCGCATCGCGGGCGACAACGCGAAGCTCGGCGTACCCGAGGTGCTCCTCGGGGTGATCCCCGGCGGCGGCGGCACGCAGCGGCTGGCGCGCCTGGTGGGTCCCGCCAAGGCCAAGGACATGATCTTCACCGGCCGTTTCGTCGGGGCCGCCGAGGCCCTCTCGATCGGACTCGTCGACGAGGTGGTCGCCCCCGACGAGGTGTACAACGCCGCGCTCGCGTGGGCCGGGCAGTTTCGCAATGCGGCGTCGATCGCGCTGGCCGCGGGCAAGAAGGCGGTCGATCAGGGTCTCGGCGTCGACCTCGACACCGGACTCAAGATCGAGGAACAGCTGTTCGCGTCGCTGTTCGCCACCAAGGACCGTGAGATCGGCATGGCATCGTTCATCGAGAACGGACCCGGTAAGGCCGTCTTCACCGGCGAGTGACCGGCCCGGCCGCTACGGTGTGACGATCCGGGCATCCCGCCACCGCCGATGCCCGGGAGCGATGAGAGTGTGAGAGAGCAGAGGACGATGACGACCACGCCCACCCCCGATACCGATCCGGAACCCAATCCGCATGCCACGGCCGACGAGGTTGCCGCGGCGCTCGACGACACCAAGCTCGCGCAGGTGCTCTACCACGATTGGGAAGCCGAGACCTACGACGAGAAGTGGTCGATCAGCTTCGACGACCGGTGCATCGACTACGCGCGCGGACGTTTCGACGCCGTCGCCTCCGAGGTGCCGCTGCCCTACGGGAGGGCCATGGAACTCGGCTGTGGGACGGGCTTCTTCCTGCTCAACCTGATGCAGTCGGGGGTGGCGAAAAAGGGTTCGGTCACCGATCTGTCGCCGGGCATGGTCAAGGTGGCGCTGCGCAACGCCGAGAACCTCGGACTCGACGTCGACGGCCGGGTGGCCGACGCGGAAAAGATCCCCTACGACGACGACACCTTCGACCTCGTGGTCGGACACGCTGTGCTGCACCACATTCCCGATGTCGAGCAGGCGCTGCGCGAGGTGCTGCGCGTCCTGAAGCCGGGTGGTCGGTTCGTCTTCGCCGGTGAACCGTCGACCATCGGCGATTTCTACGCACGCTGGATGAGCCGGGCCACCTGGTACGCCACCACCAACCTCACCAGGTTCGGGCCGCTGCGGTCGTGGCGCCGACCCCAGGCCGAACTCGACGAGTCGTCGCGGGCCGCGGCACTCGAGGCGGTCGTCGACATCCACACCTTCGATCCCGACGAACTCGCCGGCATCGCACGCGCGGCGGGCGCCGCCGAAGTCGACACCGCCACCGAGGAACTCGCGGCGGCGATGCTGGGATGGCCGGTGCGGACCTTCGAGGCCGCGGTGCCACCGGACAAGCTCGGCTGGGGGTGGGCGCGGTTCGCCTTCGGCGGATGGAAGCGGATGACCTGGCTCGACGAGCACGTCCTGCGCAAGGTGGTGCCGCCGAAGTACTTCTACAACGTGGTGGTGACCGGCACCAAGCCGGAGTGAGCGGTCGGGGTCCGAGTACCCGCCGATGAGCTACGCGTTCACCCTCGACGACGTGACCTACCTTCGGTCACGGTACGGCGAGGCGGCACTGGCATCGGTGTCCGCGCTGGCGTTGACCCCGTCGACGATGATCGCCGACGTGACGCAGGCGCGCAGTCGGTATGCGCCTCACGACGCGGCGCTGATCGAGACCGTGCGGTGCCGGCGACGGGCGTCGAAGCTGCGGGACCCCGATCGGTGGCTCCTCACCGACGACGCGCTGCAGCAGGCGACCCCGTCGGCGGTGGCCGCGCACCGCGCCGCCGAGATCGCGGCGCGCCACCCGGGCGCGGTGGTGCACGACGTGACCTGTTCGGTGGGTGGGGAACTCGTGGAACTGTCGGCCCGCACCGGGATCGCGGGGGTGATCGGCTCGGACCTCGACCGGGTTCGGCTGGCGATGGCTCAGCACAATGTGTTGACCGACGGGGCACACCCGGTGGTGCTGTTGCGCGCGGACGCTCTCACGCCGACGTCCACCGCCGACGTGGTGATCGCCGATCCGGCGCGGCGATCCGGCGCCGGGCGGGTGTTCCGGCTCGATCAGCTCACGCCGCCGCTGCCGGCCGTGCTGATGACCTACGCGGGTCGTCCTCTGGTGGTGAAATGCGCTCCGGGACTGGATTATCGGGCGTTGCGCGATCGGATCGGTTTCGGTGGTGAGGTGCAGGTGGTCTCGCTCGACGGCGGTGTACGGGAGGCGTGCCTGTGGAGCGGGCCGGGGATCGCCGATGGACATCGTGCCACGGTGCTGCGGACCGACGAGCACGGTGGTGTGAGCGTCGAGGAGGTACGCGACGGCGAACCCGACGACATCGAACCCGCCGGCTCGGTGGGGGAGTGGATCATCGATCCCGATGGCGCGGTGGTGCGGGCCGGTCTGGTCCGCCAATACGCCCACCGGCACGGCCTGCGACAACTCGACCCGCAGATCGCCTATCTCACCGGGGATTCGGTGCCATCGGGGGCGCGCGGGTTCCGGGTGATCGCGCAGACCACGGTATCGGAGAAGATGCTGCGCAAGACGCTCGCCGCACACGACTGCGGTGCCCTCGAGATCCTGGTCCGCGGCCTCGACGTGGACCCCGATGCGCTGCGAAAGCGGTTGAAGCCGAAGGGAGCACGGTCTCTGGCGCTGGTGCTCACCCGCATCGGGCGCCACGGCGTCGGCTTCGTCTGCGACGCGGGTGTGCGCGCCCCTTGACAGCGCGATGGCGCCACAGCACACGGCCGCGGCAGCGAACCGGTGCGGGGTGAGAGGGGCACTCACCCGCCCGCGATGTACCAGCCGCCGGGATCGAGATGGACGGTGTCGCCCTCGCGGTGGGCATGCTCGGAATCGAGGTGCCCCGCGTCGCCGAGCGGCACGGTGATCGATTCGTGCGTGCGACCGGCGTTGAGCGCCACCACGATCGGGCTCTCGGCGCCCGCGCGGTAGCAGAGGCCACCCTGAGCGACGTGCAGTGTGGTGACCGGGGCCCGATGCAGATCGGGGAAGCGACGCCGCAGTCCGAAGAGGCGCTGATGAAGGCGGAACGCCTGGGGGAGTTCGGCGTCGGTGGGCGGCGCATCCGGCAGTGGGGGCCGGATGTCGTCGTCACCGCCGACGCGCTCTTCCTTGGCGCCCGTCCAGCCCAACTCGTCGCCGTAGTAGACGGCAGGGGTGCCGGGCAGCGTGGCCAGCAGTACCAGCGCGAGGTCGGCGGGCAGCCCGTGTAGCCGGGTGGCGATGCGGGTGACGTCGTGATTGCCGATGAACGTCCACGGCACGAAGCTCTCGATCATCTCGTCGTGGCGGGTCAGCGCCCAGGCGAGTTCGTGCATGTTCGCGTCGGTGATCGAACTCCAGATCGCCTTCCACAGCTCGTACTGGGTCACGGTGTCGACGGTGCTCGCGGCGACGAAACCCGGGTAGTCGCCGTGGATCACCTCGGCAACCACGTAGACGTCGGGAAAACGTGCGCGCACCCGCGGCAACACGTGACTCCAGAACTCGGGCGGTACCGCGTAGGCGGCATCGAGTCGCCAGGCGTCGGCCCCGAGTTCGAGCCACTGACACATCACGTCGACCACCAGGTCGGCGACCTCGGGATTTCGGTGATCGAGGGTAACCAGTTCGCCGTGTCCCTCGAAGGTGCGCAGCTCTCCGTCCCTCCCGCGGCGGGCCCAACCGGAGTCGACGGCGTGGGCGGTGTCGGCGACCAGGTGATGGTGGCGGGACACATGATTGAACACACCGTCGAGCATCACCCGAATGCCACGAGCGTGGCAGGCGTCGATGAGCGTGCGGAAGTCGTCGAGCGTGCCCAGCCGTTCGTCGATCTCGTGGTGGTCGAGGGTGTCGTATCCGTGCGTACGGGACGCGAAGATCGGACCGAGGGCGATTCCGTTGCAGCCCAGCGCGATCACGTGATCGAGCCAGCCGGTGAGGTCGGCCAGTGAACGACGGCGACCCCGGTCGGCGCCGGTGGTGTCGGCGCCGAGTGCACCCAACGGGTAGACGTGCCACCAGATCGACGTGGAAACCCAGTCCGGGGTGGGGGTCATTCGATGTCCTTCTTCGAGTCGAAGAAGTAGACCTCGCCGATGTTCGTGGCGACGGCGATCTGTCCGCCCGGCGACACCGCGATCCCGGTGGCGAATCCAACCGAATCCGGCAGTGGGAGCGTGCGTTTGGTGGCGCCGTCGCTGCTGCTGACCTCGATCAACGACAGGGAATCCTTGCCGGGGTCGCGGATCACGGACCAGGCTGTCTTGGAGTCGGTGAGCGTCGAGAGGCTGACCACGGCCAGATCCTTTCGCTGCCACACCTGCTCGGCTCGGTTACCGGCGTCGCGCAGCATCGTCAACGGTGCCCCGATCACTCCCGTCGGAATGATGAGGCCGTCGGGGGAGACGGTCATCGTGGCGAATCCGTAGCCGCCGTTGTCATAGGTCCACTTGGTGGTGCCCGATGCCGCGTCGATCGCCACGATCTGTCCGAGGCGGCTGAACGTATAGAGCGTGGCGCCGTCGGCCGAGAGTGTCGGCGGGCCGATCACCCCGCCGGGGACGTCCGCGTGCCAGATCTCGCGCACCGCCCGTGCGCCGTCCTTCTTGGCGAAGGAGAAACCGCGGATCTGGGAGGCGATCGCCCCGGTGGGCCAGAAGTTGAGGAAGAACCGCTCGTGTTGTTCGTCGACCGCCGGGGGAGCGGGGACCGCGCACCGCGGGCCGTTGGTGACGCAGTCGCCGAAACCGTACAGCGGGTCGCCCGGGTCGGCCTCGGGCCGCAACCGCACCTCGGGTGCGGTGAAGTCGCTGGTCTGTGAGTTGAGCATCAGGATCTGACCCTGCGTGGTGACCATGAGCACCTCGCTGGGTGCCGCGAACTTCGCCGACAGCGGCACCCCGATCACCGGCATCCGCCACCGGAAGGCGCCGCCGGCGTTGAGCGCGAGAAAGTTGGTGGACTCACCCACGTACGTCTGGTCGTACTGGTCGATCAGGGTCGCGTTGGAAGCGATACCGGTCTGCATTCGCTTGCAGAAGTTCTTCCGGCCGGAGTTGGGGTCGAGAACAAGGAAGTTACAGCCGTTGTCGGTGTTCGCGGTGACGCTGACGTTGGAGTGGCCGGAGACCGTCAGCGGCGCGGTGACTGGGCCACCGGTGGGGCGCGTCCAGCTCAGCGTGAGGTCGTCGGGCACCTCGGGGTAGGCGAAGTTCGAGTTGGCGGCGTTCCCGCCGAAACTCGACCATCCCGGACTCGCGACCGACCGCACGTCGACGTGACCGTCGGAGCACGCCGACAGGGTGAGGACCGACACGACGGCGACGACCATGCCGGCCCACAGTGCTCGCCCGCCCACTCGCGTCATCGTGCTCCCGTTGTCCGTCGCTGTTGATGATGTCCGTCGGTCCTCGGCAAGTGCGCCGGGACGCCAGCAGTAGAGCCTATCGTGTGCCATCCACCGCGCCGGGAGATCGGCGGGGTGAACCGGTGGATTAGGGTGTGTCGTCATGACCACGATGTGGAACGCCTCCTACCGGTCCCGCTGGCGAGCCGGTCGCCGCCGCGATCCCCAGCAGGTGCGCTTCCTCACGATGGAGTCACTGCGCTGGGTGTTGCGTAACCGCGCCTACACGCCGTGGTACCTGGTCCGGTACGTGCGCCTGGCCCGTTTCCGGGCCGCCAATCCGCACATCGTGCTGCGCGGCATGCTGTTTCTGGGACGCAACGTCGAGATCCACGCGACACCCGAGATGAGTCGTATGGAGATCGGCCGCTGGGTGCACATCGGTGACGGCAACTCCATCCGCTGCCACGAGGGCAGTCTGCGGATCGGCGACAAGACCGTGTTCGGCTGCAACAACGTGGTGAACTCCTACCTCGACCTGGAGATCGGCGGGTCGGTGCTGGTCGCGGACTGGTGCTACATCTGCGACTTCGACCACAAGATGGACGACATCACCATGCCCATCAAGGACCAGGGCATCGTCAAGGGGCCGGTGCGGATCGGCTCGGACACCTGGGTGGCCACCAAGGTGTCGATCCTGCGTAACACCATCGTCGGCCGGGGTTGCGTGCTCGGCGCGCATGCGGTGGTCAAGGGGGAGGTTCCCGACTACTCGATTGCCGTCGGCGCCCCGGCTCGCGTGGTGAAGAACCGCAAGGACGCCTGGGCGGCCAACGCGGCCGAACGTGCCGAACTCGAACGTGCGCTGGCCGACATCGAACGCAAGAAGGCCGAAGCGGCGCGCGGCGAGGCCTGAGCGACCTCGGCGGCGCGTGCAGTCCGGCTACCCCAGGTCGCGCTCGGGCAACGGCCGTTCGTCGATGATCGGTCTTGCCAACGGGTGCCGGACGCCCCGTTTGGCGGCCAGGTAGACACCCGCGGTGCGCTCGGCCACCTCGCGCCAGGAGAAGTCCTCGGTCAAACGCTGCCGGGCCCGGCGCGCCCGTGCGGCGGCCTGCGCCGGGTCCGAGAGTGTGGTGCGGACGGCCGCGGCCAGGGCGGCGACGTCTCCGGGGGGAAAGGTCAGTCCGGTCAGCGGCGCCGAGACGGCCTCACCGAGACCGCCGGCCGTCGACACCACCAGGGGTGCGCCGGTGGCCGCGGCCTCCAATGCGACGATCCCGAACGGTTCGTATCGTGACGGCAACACGATCGCGGCGCACCGATGCATCAGCGCCACCAGCCCCTCGTGATCGACGGCGCCCAAAAACTGCACGGCCCGCGACACGCGGTGCCGTCGCGCCGTCTCGCGCAGCCACTCGAGTTGGGTGCCGGTGCCCGCCACGGTCAGCACGGTGCCCGGGTGGGTGCGGCGGATGCGGGGCAGCGCGGCGAGCAGATCCTGCAGACCCTTCTCGTACTCCAGACGGCCGGCGAACAGCAGTTCGGTGCCGGGCGTGGCGTCGGCCCGATCGGCGAATGGCCAGGCCCGCAGATCGATTCCGTTGTGGATCACCGTCACCTCGGGGATCGCCGGACCGAACAGCCGGGTCACCTCGTCACGCATCGACGCCGAACAGGTGATGAGCGCATCGGAGTCGTTGGCCAGCCACCATTCCACCGAATGCACCTGCCGGTTGATGCTGCCGCTCACCCAGCCGCTGTGCCGGCCCGCCTCCGTGGCATGAATCGTCGACACCAGCGGAACGTCGAACACCTCGGCCAGTGTGATGGCGGGGTGGGCGACGAGCCAGTCGTGCGCGTGCACCACGTCCGGTGTCCACCGCGAATCCGTCTCCGCGGCAAGGATTCTCAATGCGGCGCGCACAAATGAGTGGCCCATGGCCAAGGTCCACGCCATCATGTCGCGGCCGAACTCGAACTCGGGTGGATCCTCGGCGACCGCGATCACCCGCACCCCGTCGACCCGGGTGTCGGACGTCGGGTGACTGCCGGCGTCGGTGCCCGACGGCCGGCGGGTGAGAACCACCACGTCGTGGCCGAGCGCGGCCAGCTCGATGGCGAGGTGGCCGAGGTGTCGCCCGAGACCGCCCACCACCACCGGTGGGTACTCCCAGGAGACCAGAAGAATCTTCACCGGTGGCGTCCGATGCGGAGCCGGCGGGCGTCGAGATCGGCGAAGAGTCCATCGGCGCGGTTCCAGCCGTCGGCCAGCGTCGTCGCCTGTGCGGTGCGGCCACGCATCGCCGCGTCGGCAATCTCGCGCGTGGCGTGCGCGTGGGTGTGGGCGCGGCGGATCGCATAGTCGGCGGCGGTGTCCTTGGACACCATGAACGGCCAGTCCGACGACACCGTGAGCAGGGTTTCCCGCACGATCTGATCGGCCACCCGATTGCGTGTCGTGTCGGTGTCGATGAGCTTGTCGACCGCGTCGAGTGCGGACTCGGTGACTTCCGCGTTGAGCCGAACGAGGTGGTCGACGTCGGGTCCGTTCCACACCCGCCAGTCCTTGCCCGATCCCCATGAGCACGGCACCAGGTGCACCGGCTCGCCGACGAATCCGTCGGCTGCGGCGCTGCGCAGCGTGCCCACGCGGATCCCGGCCTCGGGTAGCGTCCGCAGCACACGTTCCAGCCATCGCGGACCCTCGTGCCACCAGTGGCCGAACAGTTCGGTGTCGAAGGCGGCCACCACGAGCGCAGGCCTGCCCAGGCGATCGGACTCGGCGATCAGCCGCTCGCGGACATGGCCGACGAAGTCGTCGGCCTGTCGATCGATGACCGCATCGACAAGTGCCGGGTCGTAGGGCTTCTTATCCTGTGCAGCAACGGTTTTGCCGGTCACGCGGGACAGTTTGAGTCCGGTGGCATGGTCGTAGGTGTGGAAATCGCGGTAGGCAGGGTGCCCCGGATAGCCGGACTTGGGCGACCAGACGCGGTAACTCACCGCCAGATCCCGACCGAAGGCGATGACGTCGGAGTCACCCACCGGTCGGCCCAGGGCGGTGTCGCCGTGCAGCGCGGGACCGTCGACCATGAATCGGGCCACACCGGCCTCGGCGTACTCGGTTTCCATGCCGGGTGCGAACGCACATTCCGGAGCCCAGATGCCTGCTGGGCGTGCCGCCCAGCGCAGGTCCGCGTCGGCGAGTCCCTCGGTCAGCGAGAAACGACGCAACCGCGGGTCGAGCAGCGGCGCAAACGGGTGGGCCAACGGACCACCGAGCAGGTCGATCACACCGGAATCGATCAGTCCACGGATCACCGGCGCACCGCCGTGGCGCCAGTGCCGCTCGAACAGTCCCCGGGCCGAGCAGGCATTGCGGAACTCGAGGGTCGCCAGGTCGCGCCGCGTGCCATCGGACGAGCCGGCGGCCTCGACGGCGCGCAGTTGCCAGTCGGCGAGCCAGGAGTACATCGACTCGATGCAGTGAGGGTCGTCGAGCTGAGCCGCCAGCACCGGAGTGATGCCCAACGACACCTGATCGGTGAAACCGTCGCGCCCCAGGCGGCGGAGCATGTCGACGACCGGCAGGTAGGACCCGGCCCACGACTGATAGAGCCACTCCTCGCCGACCGGCCACCGTCCGTGATTGGCCAACCACGGCAGATGCGAATGCAGAACCAGGGTGAACTGGCCGGGAACGTCGGTGCCCGGTGCTGCGGTGCCGGTACTCGTCACGCGGTGTGTCAGGGGCATACGGTGCTTGCGGGTCGGACCGCAACGGCGATCAGGTCGAGCGATGCGTCGATGTCGACGCCGTCACCGGCCTCGACGATGACGAAATCCTCGGCGGCGATGGCCGCCACGTCGGCGACAAGCTCGGTGGGCCAGTCCTCACCGGCAAGCGCGCGTTCGATCTGCGCGTCGATGAGCGATCCGCCCCACTTCTCGTCGAGTGTCTGCAGGCGTGGGCCGTGGTACACGCCCGACATCCGCTCGACGGTGAATCCGCCCGCGGTGATCAGGTCGGACAGTTCGGTGGCGTCGAGTTCACGGGTGTGGAACGGATTGAGCGGAGTGGTGCGGCCCGGTGAGAAGGTGATCCGGTTCGGTGTGGACATCATCAGCCGGCCGCCGGGGCTCAGCACCCGGAAACACTCGTCGACGAACCGCGCCTGATCCCAGAGGTGTTCGATCACCTGGAAGTTCACGACGACGTCGACCGACCCGTCGGGCAGCGGCAGGTCGACAAGGTTGGCCTGCACCACGGTGAGTCCGGGATAGCGACGACGCGTGTGTTCCACCGCGCTCGGGTCGTAATCGACGCAGGTCACGTGTGCCCCCGCGGCGCCGAGCATCGCCGCACCGTACCCCTCGCCCGATCCGGCCTCCAGCACGCGACGCCCCGCGCACTCATCGGCGACGGCGGCGTAGGCGATCTCGTGGCGACGGAACCAGTAGTTCTCTGCCGGGATCCCGGGAACGGTGCGCTCACCGGTCAGCGCGAGTTGCTCGTCGGTCCCGAGGTCGGCCACACCGCGTATCGGCTCGGCGACCGGTGTCGGTGCCCCCTGTGTGTCGGTCATCCCCACGACAGTAGTACCCGCAGACGCGATGGCACCGGGCTCGGTGGGAGTTCGGTGTACGGTTGTCACTCTTTGTCGGTGCCCGCCCCTGCGCCCTGATCGCCATACTGTGAGGTAGGCGATGTGTTACGGCCAAATAGGAAACGCTAAAGTGGGGTAGACCGATGGCCTTACCCGCCGGTAAGTTGCCGAACCCGACGCAGGAGGTCGACGAAGACCCATGACAAACATTGTCGTTCTGATCAAGCAGGTTCCGGACACCTGGTCCGAGCGTAAGCTCTCCGACTCGGATTTCACCCTGGACCGTGAAGCCGCCGACGCGGTGCTCGACGAGATCAACGAGCGCGCCGTCGAGGAGGCGCTCCAGATCAAGGAGGCCAACGGAGGCGAGGTCACCATCCTCACCGCTGGTCCGGCCCGCGCGACCGAGGCCATCCGCAAGGCGCTGTCGATGGGCGCCGACAAGGCCATCCACATCCAGGACGACCTGCTCCACGGCTCCGATTCCGTCCAGACCGCCTACGTGCTGGCACGTGCGCTCGGCACCGTCGAGGGTGTCGAACTGGTGATCGCAGGCAACGAGGCCACCGACGGCCGCGTCGGCGCGGTGCCCGCGATGATCGCCGAGTACCTCGAACTCCCGCATCTCACGCACCTGCGCAAGCTCACCGTGGAGGGCGATCACCTCACCGGCGAGCGCGAGACCGATGACGGCATCTACCACATCGAGGCGGACCTGCCGGCCATCGTCAGCGTCAACGAGAAGATCAACGAGCCCCGCTTCCCCTCCTTCAAGGGCATCATGGCCGCCAAGAAGAAGGAAGTTCAGGTGGTCACCCTCGCCGAGATCGACGTCGAGCCCACCGACGTGGGCCTGGAGAACGCCGGAACCGCGGTGACCAGCTCCACCCCCAAGCCGCCCAAGACCGCGGGTGAGCGTGTCACCGACGAGGGCGACGGCGGCGTGAAGGTCGCCGAGTACCTGGTGGGCCAGAAGATCATCTGACCCCTCTCGAGCAGACCACCACCCCGCTCGGCGGCCGCCCCGATGGGCCGCGGGCATCGAAAGACATCAGGAGCGAAGAACAATGGCAGAAGCACTCGTGCTGGTCGAACAGGACGCCGAAGGCGCCCTGAAGAAGGTGACCAACGAACTCATCACCGCCGCCCGTGCACTGGGCACCCCGGCGGCCGTCGTGGTCGGTGCCCCCGGCTCGGCCGACGGCATCATCGACGACCTCAAAGCCGCGGGCGCCGAGAAGATCTACGTCGCCGAATCCGACGACGCCGCAAGCTATCTCCTCAGCCCCAAGATCGACGTGTTGTCGGCGATCGCCGAGCAGGCGGCACCCGCGGGCATCCTCGTGGCGGCCAACGCCGACGGCAAGGAGATCGCGGGCCGGTTGGCCGTACGCCTGGGTTCGGGCGTACTCGCCGACGTGATCGACGTCAAGGAGGGCGCCGTGGGCGTGCACTCGATCTTCGGTGGCGCATTCACCGTCGAGGCGCAGGCCAAGGGCGACACCCCGGTCTTCTCCATCCGTCCGGGCGGCGTCGAGGCAGAGCCTCAGGCCGGCGCCGGTGAGCGGGTGGACATCGAGGTTCCCGCCGCCCCCGAGAACGCGGTCAAGATCACCAAGGTGGAGCCGAACGTCGGTGGCGACCGGCCGGAGCTCACCGAAGCCACGATCGTCGTGTCCGGTGGTCGCGGTGTGGGCAGCGCGGAGAAGTTCTCCGTGGTCGAGGAACTCGCGGATTCGCTCGGTGCCGCTGTGGGCGCATCGCGTGCCGCGGTCGACTCCGGCTACTACCCGGGTCAGTTCCAGGTGGGCCAGACCGGCAAGACCGTGTCGCCGCAGCTCTACGTCGCACTCGGCATCTCCGGTGCGATCCAGCACCGCGCCGGCATGCAGACCTCGAAGACCATCGTCGCCGTCAACAAGGATGAAGAGGCACCGATCTTCGAGATCTCCGATTTCGGTGTGGTGGGCGACCTGTTCAACGTCGCGCCGCAGCTGACCGAAGAGGTCAAGAAGCGCAAGTGAGCGGCACCTCCGCTGGTTGAGCGTCTCTCCGCTGGTTGAGCGCCCTCCGCTGGGTGAGCGCCCTCCGCTGGTTGAGCGCCCTCCGCTGGTTGAGCGCCCTCCGCTGGTTGAGCGCCCTCCGCTGGTTGAGCGCCCCTCCGCTGGTTGAGCTTGTCGAAACCACCCCGTGACCCCCGGCCCGTGCCGGGGGTCACGTCGTTTCGGGGCGGCTCGCGGTGAGTTCACCCGTCGCGCACCGACACGTCACGCGGCCGTTCCCGCGGGGTCGTCGAACCTGGATTTCATCGGGGGCATGACCGGATTGCCGGGCGCGGCCACCACCCGACCGCGCACACTGCTCGCCGCCGGGGCCACACGCATCCTGCTCACCGAGGACCCCGACCACATCGACGCGGTGCAGCGGCTGCGTTTCGACGTCTTCGCCGCCGAGCCGGGCTTCTCCGACTCCATCGGTGATGCGGACACCGGCCGCGACGCCGACCGCTTCGACGAGTACGCCGAGCATCTGATCGCGGTGCACGACGATGCCGGGATCATCGGGTGCGCCCGACTGCTACCGCCACCGCGGGCCATCGCGGCGGGGGGCTGGTACACCGCAGGCGCCTTCGACCTCGGCGAACTCGACTCCATCGGCGCGGCGACCGTGGAGATGGGACGCGCCGCCGTCGCCACCGGACATCGCCACGGTTCGATCACCGCGCTGCTGTGGGCGGCGCTGCTCGCCTATCTCGAGCACAACGACTACCGGTACCTGATGGGTAGCGTCTCGGTGCCCGTGGGTGGGCCCGACATCGACGGCCGGGTGCGCGGCGCGGCGCTACGCGGTGCCCGTGACCTACTCCGCGATCGGCACCTGGCGCAGTGGCGGGCGCAACCGTTGACACCTCCGACCATCGACGGGCAACCGCTCGACCGCATCGACCCTCCCGACATCGTCGGGGTGCCGCCGTTGATGCGTGCGTATCTGCGCCTGGGCGCACGGGTGTGTGGCGACCCGGCGGTCGACGAGATCTTCGACGTCGGTGATTTCGTCACCGTCCTCGATCGGCAGAACGGCAACTCCCGATACCTGGAACGACTCCGTGCCACCTGCGCACGCCTGAGCGACGCCGGAGAATGAGGAACCGATGACCACAGCGGCGCCGACCATCCCGGACACATCCGAATTTCCCACTTTCGCACAACATCTCGTTCCGACGCCGCTGCGGCCTTCTCATCCCATGCCCGTCGCGGACACGCCGCACGCGTGGTATCCCACGAGCCCCTGCGGGACCCCCTGCCTGGGCGCCGACCGGTGCGACGTGGTCGGTGCAATGCGGGTGGTTGCCCGCGTCACCCGGCTGGTCGTCATCCTCGTCGGTCTCCTGGTGAGCGGCGTGCTCGTGATGCCGCTGCCCCGTCTGGTCCGCCGCGCGTATCTGCGCCGGTCGTCGCGGGCCGTGCTGCGTGCCCTCGGAGTGCGGGTAGTGATCGATGATCGCCGCCCCTTCGCGGCGTCGACCCGAGGACTGGTGGTGGCCAATCACGTGTCCTACCTGGACATTCTGGCGATCGCCGTGGTCAATCCGGCGCATTTCGTCGCCAAATCCGAGGTGATGGCGATGCCGGTGATCTCCACAGTCGCGCGACGGCTGGGCATCATCCCGGTGGACCGCTGCTCGCTGCGCACCCTGCCCGACACCGTCGATCGGGTGGTCGACGACCTGGAATCCGATTCGTCGGTCGCGGTGTTCCCCGAGGGCACCACATGGTGCGGCCGCGCCCGCGGCGAGTTCCGTCCGGCCTTCTTCCAGGCAGCCATCAATGCCGGGGTGCCGGTGATTCCGATGCACCTCGAATTCAGCGTCGACGGTGCGATCACCGCAGCGCCGGGCTTCATCGGCGACGATTCGCCCGCCGACACCATGCGTCGGGTGCTGCGGATGCGTGGACTCACCATGCGCGTGCGGATCCACGAATCCCAGCTTCCCGGTGACGACCGTCGCGAACTGGCCCGCCGCTGCGCCGACCTCGTCGGCGGCCCGCTGCCGCACCCCTGACATCACACACGCGACACCACCCCCGACATCACACTCCGAAGGGCGCGACCAAGCAGCCCGCAAGCGACCTCCAAGGCCCTCGGCCCACCCTGACTTCACCGAATCGGATCGAACAAAGGTGGAGACATGGCGGACACGAGCCCGCACTTGGGACGTAAGAGCCCGGCCTTCTCACGGACACAACGCATCACCTTGGCAGTGGTGTGTGCTGCGACAGCGATGCTCATGCTCGACATCGCGGTGGTCAACACCGCGCTGCCGGCCATCGCCCGAGAGTTCCGCGCCGACATCACCCCGCTCAAGTGGGTCGTCGACGGATACACCCTCGCACTGGCCACAGTCGTGCTCAGCGCCGGCGCATGGGCCGACCGGATCGGCCGGCGTCGTGTGTTCGTGGCGGGTGTCGTGGTGTTCACGCTCGCCTCGGCTGCGTGCGCGGCCGCCCCGACGATGGCGCTGCTCAACGTGTCCCGCGTGGTGCAGGGACTCGGTGCCTCCCTGATGTTCGCCTCGTCGTTGGCGTTGCTGGCCAACGCTTTTCCCGGGCGGACCGAGCGCACCACGTCGCTGGCGGCGTACGGGGCGACGATCGGCGCATCGTTCGCGGTGGGACCGTTGCTCGGTGGTGTGCTGACCGAGGTGTTCGACTGGCGGGCGATCTTCGTCGTCAACATCCCCGTGGGTGTGCTGATGGTCCTCGGAGCCCGTTGGGTGGACGAATCCCGGAGCAGCGCCCCGCGCCACGGCGACTGGTGGGGGCAGGTGGCGGTGATCGCCGGTCTCGGCGCACTCACCTACGGGTTCTTCGAGGCCAACTCCCGCGGTTGGGCGGATTCCGTCACACTGGCTGCCTTCGCAGTGGCCGCGGTCGCGATCAGCGCCTTCGTGGTCATCGAAAGTGTTGTCCCAGAGCCGATGCTGCCGTTGGGAATGCTGCGCAACCCGGCGTTCGCCGGCGCCCAGCTGGCCACCTTCGCGATCTCGGCGTCGATGTTCGCCGTGTTCGTGTACGTGACCATCTACCTGCAGGGAGTGCTGGGACTCACCGCGATCGAGGCCGGCCTCGTCTACCTGCCGGGAACCATGGTGATGCTCGTGGTCGCCGGACTCACCGACAAACTCCTCGGCAGGGTGGCGCCCTGGGTGCTGTTGGCGACGGCACTGGTGGGCGTCGCCGGTGGGCTGGCGTGGATGACGATCGGCGGTCTGCACAGCAGCGGATGGGTGATGGTGCCCGGCTTCCTTGTGGCCTGTGTCGGCGCGGGCGTCTTCAATCCGGTCATGAGCGGGGTGGTGCTCGCCGAAAGCCACCACGACGATTCCGGGCTTGCCGCAGGTATCAACGACGTCTTCCGGCAGTCGGGAATCGCGTTGGGAGTGGCAGCCCTCGGAGCGGTGTTCCCCGCCCAGTCCGTGCTGACCTGCGGTTCGCCCGCCGCATTCGTCGACTCCTTGCGGGTAGCGCTGTGGATCTCCTGCGCAGTCGCGGCCGCAGGCGCCCTCGTCGTGGTCGCGGCGATGCGCTCGGCCCGCGCGAGCACCGGGGGCGATTCGTACGGGGGCGATTCATACGGGGGCATCGACCTGCCTGCCGGAACCCCACCCCGTTTGGTCGATGAGAGGACGCACTGAGCATCCTCGCGCCCGTCGGCGACGTACACTCTGGCCGGGATCAAACAGACAATCCGGGCAGGCGGGAGGCATCCATGCGCGAGTACTTGGTGCTCGGTCCGCTCGAGGTGCGTCACGACGGGCGTCCGGTCGATCTGGGGTCTCCCAAACAGCGGACGGTGCTGGGTGCACTACTTCTCGCCCGCGGTGCGGTGGTGTCCACCGACCGATTGATCGACACGGTGTGGGGAGACGAACCCCCGGCAGCCGCCGTCACCAGCCTGCAGGCCTACATCTCGAACCTGCGGCGGTCGCTGCGTTCGGACCGGGGAGAGAGTTCCCCGATCCAGCGGGTCGCCACCGGCTACCGTCTCGAGCTCGGCGACGACCGTCTCGACCTCATCGAGTTCGGCGGACACGTCGCCGCCGCACGGGCGGCCAGGCACGAGGACCGCTGGACCGATGCCCTCACCGAAGCCGAATCCGCGCGTGGGCTGTGGCGTGGTGAGCTTCTCGCGGAGGCCGGCGCCGAAGTCCCGTGGATCGTGGCCGAATCCGCTGCCCTCGACGAAGCCCGGCTCGCCGTGCAGGACACGCACATCACCGCGCTGCTCGCCGCCGGGGACACCGGCGGCGCGCTGAGTGGCATCGTCGGTCTGCGGGCCCGGGACCCGTTGCGCGACAGGGGAGTCTGGTTGCACATGGTGGCCCTGTACCGGGCCGGGCGGGCCACCGACGCGCTCGACGTGTACTCACGGCACGCGCGCACCCTCGACGCCGAGTTGGGTCTGCGCCCGGGCGCCGAACTCGTCGAGTTGCAGGGTGCGATCCTCCGCCACGATCCGGTCATCGCGGCGTGGCCGCGTGCGCCGCACTGGTCCGGCGCCGAATCCGTGGCGGCCCCTGCCGAGGTCACCGATCCGCCTGCGTCGGTGCCCATGTCGTCGCCCGCGGTGACCGATGGCGCGGACATGAGCGAGATCCCCCTGGTGGGACGCGACGCCCAGATCGATCGGATCTCGACACTTTTCGACGGGTCGCCGGCAACGCGGTGGCTGCTGCTCAGTGGTCCCGCCGGAATCGGCAAGACACGACTGGCCGAGGAGGTCGCGCACCGAGCGGAGCGTGCCGGCTACTCGGTGGTGTGGGTGCGTTGTCCCGACGCCGACGGTGTCCCGGCGTGGTGGCCGTTGCGGCAGCTGTGCCGGGGACTGGGTGTCGACCCGGCCGATGTGTTGTCGGTGCCCGCCGGGGCCGACGCCGACACCGCCCGGTTCGCCGTGTACGAGCGAGTCCAAGCTCTGCTGGAATCTGTTCCGCCACAAACGGTGACGGTGATCGTCGAGGACGTGCACTGGGCGGACGCGATGACCCTGGGCCTGCTGGCGTACCTCACCACGGTCCTGCGCGACACCCCGCTGCAGATGGTGGTGACCGTACGCGACGGTGAAGGGGGAGCCGACGCACAGCGGCTGCGCACGGCGGTGTCGCGCGCAGGCGGGATGTTGATCGCGGTTCCTCAGCTCGACGACACCGAGGTGGCCGAACTCGTCCGGGCCGTGGCAGGCGACACGCTCGCCGATGCGGATGCGGCCACGCTAACCCGGCGCACCGGCGGAAACCCGCTCTTCGTCACCGAATTCGCGCGCCTCCCGCCCGATGAACGGCGTCGTGAGATGGTTCCGGCCGCGGTGCGGTCGGTGCTCGACCGTCGACTGCTCTCACTCGATCCCGCAGTGCTCGAGGTGGTGGGTCACGCGGCCGTTCTCGGCACCGAGATCGACGTCAATCTGCTTGCCACGGTGATGGGTCGTGACGTTGCCGAGATCGCGGACTGTCTCGACGAGGCCGTCGACGAGCGAATCCTGATGGCCACCCACACCGGTGGGCAGACGCGTTTCGCGCACGCCCTGTTACGTGACGAGGCTCTGTCGACGATTCGCCCGTTGCGCCGGTGTCGAATTCATCTGCGCTGTGCGGAGATCTTTGCGAGTGCCGACGGTGCCGACGCGATCTCGCGCCGGGCGGCGCACCTGCTCGAGGCGCGTCCGGTGGCCGAGGCCGCCGAAGTGGTCGCAGCCTGCCGGGCGGCAGCGGATGAGGCCACCACACAGTGGGATTCGGAAAGCGCGTCGTACTGGCTCGACGCTGCGCTGCGCACCTACGAATCCGCCGGGGTCACCGCGTCGACCATCGCCGAGCGCGACGATCTGCTGATCGCACTGCTGGCCGCGCGGGCCCGCGCCGGTCAGGTGCGGATGGTTCTCGAGACGGTCGAAACGCGACTCTACGAATGTATTCGGGCCGGTGCGCACGGCACGCTGGGACTGCTGGCGAGCAGTCTGATCCGCGCGGGAGGCGCCTGGCCGTGGATCGGCCCCCACGTGGCCGACGAGAGTCTGCTGGCCGCGCTGACCGGGGCCGCCGATGCCGCGTTGGAGGACCCGGCAAGTCTCGCGCGAGTCTGCGCTGCCGCCGCGATCGGGCACTGCTATCACCGCGACACGGCCGTTCCGGCTCGCTTGCTGGCGCGAGCGGACGCGCTGGTCGCCGGACTCGACGACGATGCGGTGCTGGCCGATGTGATCCTCGCGCGCCTGATCACCTACTCCGGCGTGGCCGACTACGCCGACGCCTCTCTCGAGTGGGCCGAGCGGTTGCGGTCGTTGACATATCCGGATGCCGATGTCGATTCGGTGGTCGTCGACACCATCCTCACGATGGCGACGATGACGCTGGGCGACGTCGACACCACCGAGACCCTGGTCCGGCGGGCGATCGCGGGAAGCGAATACCTGCGATTGCCGATCCTGCGCGCGCAGTTGCGCTGGATGGAGATGTCCCTGGCCTCCTGGCGGGGGGACTTCTCGCTGGCCAGGCAGCACTTCGACACGGCCGTCACGGTGCACGAGCAGACCGAGTTGTACGTGGCAGGCAGCAATTGGCTGGCGATGATGGCGATGGCCTGTGAACGCGGCATGCTCGACGACCTGGCGGGCGCGGGCGGGCCCGACCCCCTCGACTGGGCGCGCCGCAGCAGCGAGGAGTTCACCCACGACCAGATCGCGCTGCTGGTCGCTGCCGGGATCGCGCGGATCGCCGGTTCCGCGGGCGACCGAGAGTTGGCGCGGACGATGATCACGGTGTGGCTCGACGACGACCGGCCCATGGTGTGGACGTCGCTGTGCCAGGCGGTGCTGCTGGCCCACGTCGTCGCCGAACTCCGCATGGTGGAATACGCGCCGACCTTCATCGATCACCTGACCCCGTTCGCCGACCACATCGCGACGCTCGGACAGGTCGGCTGTGTGGGTCCGGTCGCACTCGCGCTCGCCGAACTGCACTACCTCATCGGCGACGACGACCGCGGATACGAGGCACTGCGCACTGCGCACGACATCGCGCGCACCGGCCGTGGAGTGCCCTCGATGTTGCGCTGCCGGCTGCTCGGCCTCCGCAGGCAGGCCCCGTCGGAGGCGCGTTCGGCAGCGCTGGCCGAGATAGAGTTCCGCGCCCGCTCGCTCGGTATGCAGCAACTCGCCGACTCCGCGGTGCAGGTGCGGCTGTCGGCACAGACGTCGGATCGCTGAACCCCGCACACCGAATCCGTATACCAACGGTAGGACGACAAGGGTCCAAGCACCTTCCAAGCGTGGTGCAATGACCCCGGCGCACTCTGGCGGAGCGATCAATCGGTCGCAACGAGTGCGAAGGAGACCCCATGTCCACAGCGTCCGACACCGATCAGGCCGCCATCACCCGACTGCGAAGCGAGGTTCGGGGTGCCGTGCACCGCCCGGGCGATCCGGATTACCCAAGTCCCGGATTCAACGTGGCGGTGCCGCGCACACCGTGGGCGGTGGTCGACGTCGCCGACGCCGCCGACATCGCCGCCGTTGTGGCATTCGCGGCGGCCAACGCGATGACCGTCACGGTTTTCGCCACCGGCCACGGCGGGACACCCGTCGACGACCGGTCGATCCTGGTGCGCACCAACGCACTCGACGAATGTGTGGTGGACCCCGCGACGCGCACCGCCCGGGTGGGTGCGGGTGTGCCGTGGCAGACGGTCATCGAGCAGGCCGCCGCCCACGGCCTGGCCCCGCTGTGCGGATCGGCGCCCGGGGTGAGTGCCGTCGGATTTCTCAGCGGCGGCGGCATCGGTCCGTTCGTCCGCACATTCGGGGTATCGTCCGATCGCGTGCGGTCCTTCGGTGTGGTGACCGGTAACGGTGAGATCAAACATGCTGCGCCGGAAGAGAATCCGGAACTCTTCTGGGGGCTGCGTGGAGGCAAGGCCACTCTCGGCATCATCACTGACGCGGTGATCGACCTGCTTCCGATCACCGAATTCTATGGTGGTGCAGTGTATTTCGACGGCGCCGACGCTCCGGAGGTGCTTGCGGCCTGGCAGCGCTGGACCACCGATCTGCCCCGGGAGGCGTCCACCTCGCTGGCATTGCTGCGATTGCCCGACATGCCCGGAGTGCCGCCGGTGCTCGCCGGACGACTCACGGTTGCCGTCCGGTACGCCAGCGTCGCCGCCCCCGACTCCGCCGCGCAGGCGTTCGCACCGATCCGCGCCGTCGCGGCGCCCATCCTCGACGCGGTGGGCGTGATGCCCTACGCGGCGATCGGCGCCATCCACGCCGATCCCGTGCACCCTGCACCGGCCTACGAGGGCGGGCTGCTGCTGTCGGAATTGCCCGACGACGCCGCCGCGGCACTGCTGCGCAACGTCGGCCCCGAGGTGATGTCGCCCCTGCTCGTCGTCGAGCTGCGGCTCCTCGGCGGGGCCTACGCGGACCCGCCGGCGGTCACCAGCGCGTTCTGTCACCGCGACGCGGCCATCAACCTGCACGCCGTGGGCATCCTCGCTCCGCCCATCGCCGCAATGGTGCCCGAAGCCACGGCACGTCTGGTCGCCGACATGGCTCCCTGGGCCGCCGGTGGCCGGCTCCCGAACTTCACCGCCGGCACCGACCCCGCCACGATCCGCAGCTGTTACGACGACGACACAGCGGCCTGGTTGTCGGCACTCGCGCAGCAATACGATCCGGCGGGAGTGTTGCGGGCCGGGCAGGTGATGCGGTGAGGCGCTCACGCAGCCGCTCGACCCCACTGCGCTCGACCCCTCTGCGCTCGACCCCTCTGCGCTCAACCCCTCTGCGCTCAACCCCTCTGCGCTCGACCTCATTGCGCTCGACGAGCAGATTGCGGGAATTTGTCAGCGGTCGCGACACGTTTATCCTTGCAGTCGTATGTCCGCAACCGCCCGTGAACCCGTCTACCTCGACAATGCCGCCACCACAGCGCTGCTGCCGGAGGCCGTCGAGGCGATGATCTCTGCCTCGGCTCAGCCGGGGAATGCGTCGTCGCTGCACGGTTCGGGACGCCGTTCGCGCCGTCTACTCGAGGAGGCGCGCGAATCCATCGCGGCGTCGCTGTCGGCGCGGCCCTCGGAGGTGATCTTCACCAGCGGTGGCACCGAAGCCGACAATCTCGCCATCAAGGGGATCTTCTGGGCCCGCCGCGGCGAGGACGATCGGCGGCGTCGGATCATCGTGTCCGCCGTCGAGCATCACGCGGTGCTCGACCCGGCGCAATGGCTCGCCGACTGCGACGGCGCCGAACTGGTGGTGCTGCCCGTGGACGCAGACGGTGTGGTGTCGCTGAGCGCGCTGCGGGCCGAGTTGGAGTCCAACGCCGAGAACACCGCACTCATCTCGGTGATGTGGGCGAACAACGAAGTCGGCACCATCGAGCCGATCGCCGAGGTTGCGGCGCTCGGCGCCGAGTTCGGAGTACCCGTCCATTCCGATGCGGTGCAGGCGGTCGGGCATATTCCGGTCGATTTCACGGCCAGCGGGCTGTCGGCGATGAGTGTGGCGGCGCATAAGTTCGGTGGCCCGTTGGGAGTGGGTGCATTGCTGCTGCGCCGCGACGTCGCCTGCGTGCCGTTGCTGCACGGGGGCGGGCACGAACGCGACGTGCGGTCGGGGACGCAGAACGTTCCCTGCGCGGCCGGCATGGCGGCCGCCCTGCGGTGGGCGGTCGCGACACTGCCCGCCACCATCACACGGGTGTCACACCTGCGCGAGATGCTGTTCGACGCGTTGCTGGCCGTGGAGGGCGCCTCGGCCAACGGTCCGCGCGACGACCGCCGTCTGCCGGGCAACGTGCATGTCACCTTCGCCGGATGCGAAGGTGATTCGCTGCTCATGCTGCTCGACGCCAACGGCGTGGAGTGCTCGACGGGTTCGGCGTGCACCGCCGGCGTCGCGCGGGCCAGCCACGTACTGCTCGCGATGGGACTCGACGTGGCCACCGCGCGGGGGTCACTGCGATTTTCGCTGGCGCACACCACCACCGAATCCGACATCGACACGGTCGCCGAGGTCATCGGCGAGATCGTCGACCGTGCCCGCATGGCCGGTCTGGTTTCCGCCCCTGCGGGGAGGGCACGCTGATGCGCGTTCTCGCCGCAATGAGCGGAGGTGTGGATTCAGCCGTCGCGGCCGCACGTGCGGTCGAGGCCGGTCACGAAGTGGTCGGCGTGCATCTGGCGCTGTCGACCGCGCCGGGGGCGCTGCGAACCGGCTCACGTGGCTGTTGCTCGCGCGAGGACGCCGACGACGCGCGCCGGGCCGCCGATGTTCTGGGTATCCCGTTCTACGTCTGGGATTTCGCCGATCGATTCAAGGACGACGTGATCGACGAGTTCGTCGATGCCTACGCCGCCGGCGAAACCCCGAATCCGTGTCTGACCTGCAACGAGAAGATCAAGTTCGCGGCGCTGGCGCAGAAGGCGGTCGCGCTGGGCTTCGACGTGCTGGCCACCGGACACTATGCGCGCCTGGCCGACGGAGAGTTGCGGCGCGCCGTCGACGCCGACAAGGACCAGTCGTATGTGCTGGCAGTACTGACCCGCGAGCAGCTCGCCCGGGCGATGTTCCCGGTGGGTGATACGCCCAAGCCGCAGATCCGCGCCGAGGCCGCCCGCCGCGGACTGTCGGTGGCCGACAAGCCCGATTCGCACGACATCTGCTTCATCCCCACCGGCGACACGCGCGCATTTCTCGGCGCCCGCATCGGGATCCGGCCGGGTGCACTGGTCGACGCCACGACGGGGGAACGCCTCGGCGATCACGACGGCGTACACGGTTTCACCATCGGGCAGCGCAAGGGCCTGGGGCTGGAGAACCCCGCCGCGGACGGCAAACCGCGGTACGTCACCGATATCGATCCGGGATCGGGCACCGTCACCGTCGGCTCGTCGGCGGATCTCCAGGTGTGGCACATCCGCGCGACGCGGGCCGTCTGGACGTCGGGCGTGACGCCCACCGAACCGATCGAGTGCACGGTGCAGGTGCGCGCACACGGGGGACTGGCGGCCGCCGTCGCCACCGCGACCGAGATGGACGGCGAACCCGCGATCGACATCGCGCTGCGCGAACCGCTGACCGGCGTCGCCCGCGGGCAGGCCGCCGTTCTCTATCTCCCCGACGAGCTTCGCGGCGACCTGGTGCTGGGATCGGGGCGTATCAGCACCACCTCGGCCGATGCCGCGAGTCGGCACGCCGCCGCCGCACGCGCGTGAACTCCCTGCCGGTCGGCGTGGGAACCGGTTTCGGTTCCATGCCCGGCACCGACGCCGCAGAGGCGGCCGCCGTCGTCAACGGTGAACTCGACCTGGCGCATCTGGCCGAACTGCCCGCCCGCGGCATCGGCGCCGACATGATCGGCCGGATGGCCACCCTGCTCGTCGACATGCCGATGGATGCGGGCACGTGGGGCTATCGCCTGGCCGCTCGCCCGTCGAATGCATCGCGCCGCGCCGCCGACTTCTTGCACGCCGACCTCGATGCCTTCGAAGAGCTCTGGGACACTGCGGGTTTCATCAACACCGGGCGGGCGTTCAAGGTGCAGGTATGCGGCCCGTTCACCCTCGCCGCGACGGTCGAAACGGCCAACGGGCACAAGGCAATCCGTGATCGTGGTGCGTTGTCGGACATCGTGGAGTCCACCGCCGAAGGACTGATCGGTCACGTCGCCGAGGTGACGCGGCGCCTCGGTGCCGACGTCGTGGTGCAACTCGACGAACCGCTCGTCGGCGCCGTCATCGACGGCAGCGTCACCCCGTTGACGCGGATGAATCCGATCGCCGCGGTGCCGGTGGCCGACGTCGCCGAATCATTGCGGCACATCGTCGATCTCGTGGGTCGTCCCACCATCGTGCACAACTGCGGCGCGCCGCGCTGGGACCTGATCGCCCGGCTGCCCGGCGTCGGCCATTCGGTGGTGCTCGACCGCGCGGTGCGCACCGGCGCATCGTCGATGGATGCGGAGACGCTCGACGGCATCGGCACGTTGGTCGACCGCGGCGACGTCCTGGTGGCGGGGGTGGTGGCTGCCGATCGTGTCGACCGCACGGCGCGCGCCGAGACCGTCGCGACGACGCTCGCCGGGATCACCGACCGCATCGGACTGAAACGAAAAGTCTTGTCCGAGAATGTGATGGTCACGCCGTCGTGTGGCCTGGCGGGTGCGCCGCCGAAGTGGGCGCGTACCGCCCTCGGTATCTGCGCGCGGGCGGGGGAGTTGCTCGCCGCCGATCCCGACGCGCTGTGACGCTGGGGCGCCCTCCCGCGGCGTCATTTCCCTCCCGCGCAGCGGATCTCTTACGCGGGAGGGAAATCGGTACGCGGGAACGGAGCAGTGGCCGCCGGACGCCTTGACGCTGCCCCCTTAGTGTCGCGTTTCGTTAGTTGGTTTTCGGTTGAGCTTTCTTGAGAATCTCCTCGACCGGTTTCGTCCACACGAAGGGGTGTTTGCGGTCGTTCC